>VXTZ01000022.1:167847-190323 GCA_009837205.1 Candidatus Dadabacteria bacterium
ACTCCATACCGAGGAGCTTGAGCAAAGACTAGAAGGTCTGCGGGAGAAGCTTTTTGCCAGCAGGGAAAAAAGAGTTCATCCCTACAAGGACGACAAGGTGCTCACGGACTGGAACGGAATAGCGATAGCGGCGTTTTCAAAGGCGGCAGCGGCTTTCGGAGAGAAAAGATATTCTGACGCCGCACGGGGCTCAATAGAATTCATAATGCGGAACCTTTTCCGCGAGGGAAGGCTTCTTCACCGCTACCGCGAGGGTGAAGCGGGCATAATGGCAAGTGTTGATGATTACGCTTTTTTCGTATGGGGACTTCTTGAATACTACGAAAGCGTTTTCGATGAAAAATATCTCGCTTTGGCTATTTCTCTCTGCCGGGATCAGTTTGAACATTTCTGGGATGAGGAGTTCGCGGGTTTTTTCTTCACGGCCGATGACAGCGAAGCTCTGATAATCAGGCAGAAGGAAATTTATGACGGAGCGCTTCCGTCCGGAAACTCGGTTTCGATACTTAACATCCTGAAAATTGCGAGACTTACCGCCGACCCCGAACTTGAAGAGAAGGCAGCCCGGATGGCCGCGGCTTTCTCCTCTCAGATCTCAAGACACCCGGCTTCTTTTTCAATGCACATGAATTCTCTTGATTTCATGCTGGGACCTTCTTTCGAGATAGTGATAGCCGGGGACAGAAATTCCCCCGAGACCCGCCGGTTTCTCGATGCTCTCTCGGGCGAGTACTTGCCGAACAAGGTCGTGATATTAAAAGACGAAGAAAACGAAGAGGAAATTTCAAGAATTGCCCCTTACACGCAGGGCCATAGCCCCATCAACGGAAAAACTGCGGCGTACATATGCTCAAATTACGAGTGCCGTCTTCCGACGGATGATCCGGCGCGGATGCTTGAGCTTATACGAGAAGGGAAAAGTATTGATAAAGTGCCTGGGTAGGGATGTTTACACGGGTGATTTCCTCTCCCTAATACTTCAATTAGACAACTTGATGCGGACCGACTAAGACTATTTTGCCCAACTCCCAGTTCCGATTATCGGCCGTGGGCAAGGCCGTAGAGCAACAGCTGGTCAGTCCACAATTCTACTTGCACACCGTTCGTTTCATAGACCCCTAGTTCAACATCTTTTATGCTATTGGTAATCGGCAAAACATATAAGGTGTGGATAACCTGGCTTTTGCGATGGTTCAATTTCAATTGAGCTGCCTGAGACCCCTGGATGGTGCAGTACTTGCCGCCTATGAGAAGGAAATCTCGAACCAGATTGTCACGGCGGGGCTGGAGGGGAAAGTCCAGTTCGCTGAGTGCGTTCTGCACAACGCCGTACTGGTCTGATTTCACCACCAGTGCGCCGTGTTGACGGTGATTGTCTCCGATTTCGGTGACCACCTGATGGGTAAGGCTGCTGTCCGTACTAATGTGCACCCACAACCCAATTCCGATTGTCAGCAATATTGCCGCGGCAATTGGGATAAGATAAGAGACACTGTGGCGCGTTCTTCCCACCTCATGGACGGAGGCTTGGATTGCCGTGATCCTGTGCGAATCAAGGCGCTTGCTTCGATAGTAGTTCTTGAGTTCTTGTTCCAAGTTCTTCATGATGCTTAGTCGACCGCATTTAGGGCAGTCAATTTTTTCCTACTTCTATATATGAGACTCAGGACAGTTCCCCGAGGCCTCCCGGTCAGCGTGGCAATTTCATTAGCCGAGTAACCCTCCACAATATGTAGAAACAGGGCTTCGCGCTCGATATCCCGCAGCTTGGAAAGCATTTGATCTATGGCGACTTTGGTGTCTTCCCCAGTGGCGGCTGCGGAAGCCGAGAGACTCTCGTGTTCGCTGGTGAGTGCGATAAACCGGATGCGTTTCCGTCTGCGATACTGATCGATGTACAGATTTCGGATAGTTGTGAAAAAAAGAGCCTTCGTTTTCACCTCGCTATACCGCTGATGCAACTTGAGCCACGCCGTCTGCACCAAGTCCTCAGCATCGTGATGGTGATGAGTGAGTGCGTAGGCATACCGGAATCCACTCTGTAACAGTTCTTCTTCATTGAGTGATGGCGGTGCTGGCATGGCTTCATGCTGGCAGGGCTGTCCCCGACCGCTTGCAAGTTCTTATATTTCTGTGGCCAGTCTAGCTTTCCAAATGATACTTCCGTTTGACGCTCCCGACTTTGTGTACGATACCCTGTAAGGCCTGGAACTTGCCGTCTTTTTCAATCACCAGAAAATCAAGGTCGAAATAGACGCCGTTGCGGTCGTGGAAATCCGCGCAACTGACGTAGTAGTCGGCCTTTTTCACGATTCCATCATGCAGCTTTGTGAGCTTGAGCTTGAGGAGATCGCCCGTGATTGCGTCATACAGGACATAATGTCCGTTCACCGTGTTATGGTCAATATGCTCCTGCATCGCTATCTGGATCCCGCGCCGTCTCTCTCCTTTTATGCTCGGATCATCGGCGGCAAAGGCGGTCAAAGTGAAAGCCAGAAAAACCAGCATTCCCATTATGCTCTTCATATTGGATATCTCCTTTAAAGTGTCTACTTACTTAATAAAGACGAACGGGATGCTGTTATGATTGCATCGAGCCGCCAACGGCAACTATTTTTTTTGTCGAGACTGTTGCATTTGTGAAAACTGTTCCTATAATCTATGTAAAATTTTTTTCAGGGGGGACCAAATGGCTAATAGAAGGAATGATAAAAAAGTGAGAGATCTTGTCGAGATGATGCAGGACCCCGAAGGTTCCGGTTACATCGGAAGCGACTGCGACACCATGGAACTTTACGAGCAGGAGCTTGAGGAGATGGAGGGGGCCGACGGCTTTTACGACGGGGAACTTGATTTCAACTGAGCTTCCTGCTCAAGCCCCCGCGTTTTCCTGATATGAACAAGCAGTACTGATATAGCGGCGGGGGTTATACCTGAAACCCGGCTTGCCTGTCCTACCGATTCGGGTTTTACTCTTGAGAGTTTCTGAACAATTTCGTTTGAAAGTCCCGGGATGTTTTTGTACTCGAAGGTTTCCGGGATTTTCATGTTCTCGAATTTCTGCAATTTCCCGACTTCTTCTTTCTGTCTTTTTATGTAACCCTCGTATTTTACTTCCATCTCTATCTGCGCCCCGAGTTTCGGGGAGATGTCCGGATTCGCTGAGGAGTCTATAAAACCCAGCATTTCATACGTGAAACCGGGTCTTCTGAGTATCTCTTTTAGGCTTTGGGGCTTCTTGATTCTCTGTGAACCGAGATTCTCAAGAATCCTGTTTGTTTTCTCGTTTGGAACCACCTTCTCGCTCTCAAGCCTTGCGAGTTCATTTTCGAGTGCGGTTTTCCTGACGCGGAATTCCTCGATCCGCTCGTCGCTGAGAAGTCCTATTGTGTGTCCAAGCTCCCCGAGCCTTAAGTCAGCGTTGTCCTCCCTCAGTATAAGCCTGTACTCTGCCCTTGAGGTAAACATCCTGTAGGGTTCATCGACTCCTTTTGTGACCAGATCATCAATCAGAATTCCTATATAGGCCTCCGAGCGTCCGAGCACGAAAGGATCCTTCCCCTTTACCCGAAGCGCCGCGTTTATTCCCGCTATTAGTCCTTGGCTTGCCGCCTCCTCGTAGCCCGTGGTTCCGTTTACCTGTCCTGCGAAAAATATGTTTTCGAGAAGTTTTGATTCAAGAGTAGCACCAAGCTGCGTGGGGTCGAGAAAGTCGTATTCGACCGCGTATCCCGGCCTCATTATTTCCACGTTGCGAAGTCCTTCCATGGTTCTTGAGAACTCGTGCTGAACTTCAATGGGAAGGCTGGTTGAAATTCCGTTGGGATAGATTTCGTAAGTATTTCTTCCCTCAGGTTCGAGAAATATCTGGTGGCGGTTCCGATCGGGAAACTTAACTACCTTATCTTCTATCGATGGGCAGTACCTTGGTCCTATTCCCTTTATGAGGCCGGAGTAAAGAGGGGACTTATCGATGTTTTCGTTTATAACCCGGTGGGTTTCTTCGTTAGTGTAAGTGATGTAGCATGGCATCTGCTCAGTTGTGATTTCTCCCGGGGAAAAAGAAAAAGGCACAGGATCCTGATCCCCGTCCTGCCTCTCAAGCTTGTCCCACTCGATGGTCCTTCCGTCAAAACGCGGAGGAGTTCCGGTTTTGAGCCTGCCTGTCGTGAAACCCAAATCTGCAAAAGAATTCGATATGGCTCCTGCGGCGGCTTCCCCCGCACGGCCGGACGAAATCCGCGTAAGACCTATGTGTATGAGTCCACCGGGAAAAGTTCCAGGGGTGACCACGACGGTATCTGAAAAAAACTTCTCCCCAAGGGCGGTTTTAACCCCTGCGACTTTTTTACCGTCAACCAGAAATTCCTCGACCATGGCCTGCTTTATCTCTATGTTGGCTTCGCTCTCAAGAGCCTTTTTCATGTAGGTTCTGTAGCTTTGGCGGTCGGCCTGTATTCTGGTTGCCTGCACCGCCGCTCCCTTTCGGGTGTTGAGTCTTCTGAACTGTATGGCCGCGGTGTCTGCGGCTTTTCCCATCTCGCCGCCAAGCGCGTCTATCTCTTTTACCAGGTGACCTTTTCCGACGCCACCTATGGAAGGGTTACACGACATGAGTCCGATTGTGTCTATATTTGCCGTGAGAACCAGGGTCGTACAGCCTATTCTGGCGGCGGCGAGTGCTGCCTCGCACCCGGCGTGGCCGGCTCCGATCACTATCACTTCGTATTTTTTTGAATTTAAAAGAGACATTTTTCTAAATCACTCAAGTGATTTCCAACGCCAATTATAACCGCCAGAACTTGCCGGTTAAACGGAAGAAGATATCAAGACTTTGCCAGAAGACGTACAATCTGTGCTCGGTTCAAACTTCCCGTTGAATTTACCGCGGACGGTATTATTATACTTTTTGTAAGAAGAAGCTATTGTTTTTCTTTTGGCTTGGAAAATATTTCGGAGGCATTTTTAGAAAATGAATACTCTTAAAAGTCTTTTTCTGCTTGCTTTTCTCTCGGCCATTCTGGTTTGGGTAGGGGGCATGATAGGGGGCAAAGGTGGTGCTTTGGTAGCACTTGTTCTTGCGGGAGTTATGAATTTCGTGAGCTACTGGTGGAGCGACAAGATCGTTCTCAAGATGTACAAAGCAAGCGAGGTCGGAAGGGACAACGCGCCTGACCTTTACTCCGATGTCGAGGAACTTGCCCAGATAGCGGGACTTCCAATGCCCCGGGTCTATATAATTCCCGAACAGGCTCCAAACGCCTTTGCCACGGGTCGGGATCCCCACCACTCGGCCGTAGCGGTCACTCAGGGAATCATGCGTCTTTTGAACAGAAACGAACTTAAGGGCGTAATTGCTCATGAGCTTGCCCATATAAGAAACAGAGACATCCTGATCGGTTCCGTGGCGGCGACAATCGCCGGCGCTATCAGCTACCTTGCCTACATGGCGCAGTTTGCGGCTATTTTTGGAGGGGGAGGCAGTGACAGAAGAGGCGGAGGAATGCTGGGACTTCTGGCTATGGCCATTATCGCTCCGATGGCGGCAATGATCGTGAGAATGGCTATATCAAGAACCAGGGAGTTCGGAGCGGACAAGACCGGAGCCGAGATATGCGGAAATCCGCTCTATCTTGCCGACGCACTCAGGAAACTTCAGGCTGGAGCCTCGAGAATTCCCCTTCAGGTAAGCGAGCAGGCGGCCGAGAGCACGGCGCACATGATGATTGTGAGCCCGATGATCGGGGGAGGTTTCGCAAAGCTTTTCAGCACCCATCCTCCAACCGAAGAGAGAGTCGCAAGGCTTGAAGCCATGGTCGGCGGCACTTCCCTTTAACCGGAAGGAAAAACTCTTTGAAAAGGAGCACATGAAGGCACGACCGCTTATCGGCATAACGACTGATCTTGAAGACAAATCGAACCTTATAGAATCCGCCTACTCGAAGACGGTTGAGTTCTACGGCGGCGCCCCGGTCCTGATTCCCACGGTTGCCGAAGCTTCAAGCTCGGATTTTCTGCTCAATATAATCTCCGCAATCAACGGGCTTTTGATACCGGGTTCAAGGGACATGGACCCAAAATTCTACGGCGAATCCCCACATCCTGCCATAAATCCCATGAGTCCCGAGAGAACGGAAACGGAATTCGCCGTCCTTCGCCTTGCTCTCGAAAAAGACGTGCCGGTTTTGGGGATATGCGGAGGCATGCAGTTTATAAATGTTTTCCACGGGGGCTCGATACACCAGGACATAAGAGCGCTTTTGCCCGACGCGCTTTGTCACGAAGGGGGCGAGGTTCACGATGTCACAGTTCTTCCGGACACGGTCTTCGGCGGTTTCACGGAAGAAAAGGAATTCGAGATAAAAAGCTACCACCACCAAGCAATAAACAGGGTTGGAGATGGTCTTAGGGTAAACGCCTTGGCCCCGGACGGAATAGTGGAGGGGTTTGAGTCGGCCGACGGTCGCGTCATGGGTTTTCAGTGGCATCCCGAACTTGAGCGGACCCCCCTCTCCGAACTGATTTTCACCCGGTTCCTCTCCGAAGCCGCACAGACGGCGGACGGTTCCCCCTGTATCGGGTAATTTTATCTGCGTATTTTTCCCAGGGGAGCTTTCAGGTTGAAGTTCATTAGCATAATCGGTGCGCGGGAGCACAATCTTAAGAACATAGACGTCAAAATACCGAGGCGCAGCTTCACTGTTGTCACGGGGGTGAGTGGTTCGGGGAAATCTTCCCTGGTTTTCGACATACTTTTTGCCGAGGCCCAGAGAAGATTCATGGAGTCACTTTCCTCCTATGCCAGGCAGTTTGTCGAGAAACTTGACAAGCCGGATGTCGATTTCGTCGAGGGCCTTTCTCCGTCCGTTTCGGTAGATCAGAAGACCTTTCACAGAAACCCCCGCTCGACCGTCGGGACCATAACGGAAATATACGACTACATGCGCGTACTTTTTTCCGTGATCGGAGAGCCACACTGCTATGAGTGCGGTGACGGTATATCTTCACAGACCCCTTCTAGCATGATTGAGAGAATCCAAGAGGAAGCGGGCAGAAAACCCGTGTCCGTATATTCCCCGGTAGTTCAGGGAAGAAAAGGAATATACAGAAAAGAGCTTGAAGACATGAGGAGGGAAGGTTTTGTCAGGGTTAGAATCGACGGAGAGACCTATGATCTTGAAGACAACATAGAGCTTTCCCGCAACAAAAAACACACTATTGAACTTCTGGTGGACAATATAGTCTTGCGTGGGGAGAGTTCGGAAAAAAGGCTCTCAGACGCAGTGTCCCTTGCCCTTAAAAGATCAGGCGCGCTCTTGAAATGCGAGATTGAAGATGGGAAGACTCTCACTTTCAGTGAACATTTTTCCTGTCCCCGCTGCGGGATAAACTACCCGGAGATATCCCCCAGGCTTTTTTCCTTTAACAGTCCCTACGGCGCATGCGTGAACTGCCAGGGGCTTGGATTCGAAACGTTTTTCGATCCCGAACTCATAGTGGAGGATCCTGGGAAGTCCCTTAGCGAAGGAGCGATCAAGCCGTTTGAGGATTCAAAATACGTTGCCCGGATACTCGAGGGACTCTCCGAGCACTACGGGTTTTCGCTCGATGTCCCGTTTTCCCGGCTCTCCGCTCTGCACAGACAAAAGATACTCTACGGTTCGGGGATGGAGAAAATAAGCTTCAGGAAGGCAAGGAAGGGAAGGCGAAAGGAATACACCGCGACTTTCCCCGGAATCGTCGGCATGCTCACGGAATGGTACTCGCAGACCAGTTCGGAAGAGCTTCGGGAAAAACTCTCGAAATACATGAGAACGGTTCCGTGCAGAGAGTGCGACGGATCCAGGCTCAACAAGATTGCCCTTTCCGTGCTTTTCAGGGGAAAGAACATATCGGATCTTGCCGGCATGGCGGTTTGCGATCTCGCCCCATACTTCGGGTCGCTTGAACTTTCCGTGAGGGAGAGAAAAATCGCCGGGGAGGTAATAAAGGAGATATCCTCCCGGCTCGGTTTTCTCGGGGACATAGGACTTGGCTACGTGAGTCTTGACCGCACGGCTCCGACCCTCTCAGGCGGAGAGGCTCAGAGGGTGAGGCTCGCAACCCAGGTGGGATCGAAACTTACGGGAATAACGTACGTGCTTGACGAGCCCTCCATAGGACTTCACCCGAAGGATAACAAAAAGCTCGTTGAGACGTTAAAGAGCATAAGGGACATGGGCAACACCGTAATCGTTGTCGAGCATGACGAAGAAACCATAAAAAGCGCTGATTTCGTGGTTGACGTCGGTCCGGGAGCGGGAGAACTCGGAGGCGAGGTTGTCTGCTCTGGAAGCGTCGGGAGAATCTCCCGGTGCACCGGTTCGGTTACCGGAAGATACCTCTCAGGCAAAAAGAGGATCCCGGTGCCCGGTTCGAGACGCTCCTCCAGGACCCAGGTCGGGGTTCGAGGGGCTTTAGGGAACAATCTCAGGGAAATTGACGTTGATTTTCCTCTCGGAACATTCATATGCGTCACAGGAGTTTCCGGCTCGGGGAAAAGCACTCTCGTGGTTGACACCCTCTATAACGGCCTGTCAAGAAAACTTAACCGGAGCAAAAATCGCGTGGCTCCACACGGAGAGATCATCGGCACCGAAAATCTGGACAAGGTCATCAAGGTCGATCAGAGCCCGATAGGCAGAACCCCGAGATCGAACCCCGCAACCTACACCGGTGTGCTCACCGAGATAAGAAAAATCTTCTCAATGCTTCCCGAATCGAAGGTGATGGGATACGGGCCGAGCAGGTTCAGCTTTAATCTCTCCCAGGGAAGCTGCCCGGGGTGCAGGGGAAGCGGAACCGTCAGGATCGAGATGCACTTTCTTCCCGATGTTTATGTCACGTGCGAGGTATGCGGAGGAAAGAGGTACAACGACGAGACCCTGGCGATCAGGTACAAGGGAAAGAACATGTCGGACGTTCTTGAGATGAACATAAAAGAGGCGGCGGATTTTTTTGAGAACATACCGAAGATTTCAGGGAAGCTCAGGTTGCTGAACGAAGTCGGGCTCGGTTATGTAAGGCTCGGGCAGCGGGTAACCACTCTTTCCGGAGGAGAGGCGCAGCGCATAAAGCTCGCTAGGGAACTTGGAAAAAAAGCATCTGGAAAAACCCTCTACATACTTGACGAACCGTCGGTAGGGCTTCATTTTGACGATATACAGAAACTCGTCTCTGTAATACAAAGGCTCGTGGATTTAGGAAACACCGTAGTTGTCATAGAGCATAATCTTGACATCATAAAGTGTGCGGACCATGTGATTGATCTTGGTCCCGGGGGAGGAGAAGACGGAGGAGAGCTTGTGGCCTGTGGCACTCCAGAGGAGATATGCGGGGTAAGCGGTTCGCACACGGCTTTTTATCTTAGCGATGTTTTACAAAACGGGGTTGCGGGGAGTTAGAGATTGGAGATAGCGCAGTCGATAGTCCTTGGGCTGATACAGGGGATAACCGAGTTTTTCCCCGTAAGTAGCACAGCCCACCTATTTCTGGTTCCGTGGCTTTTTTCTTGGCATGATCAGGGTCTGCCTTTCACAGTGGCGCTTCACATAGGGAGCCTCTTTGCTATCCTTTACTGCTTCAGGGGAGAACTTGCGCTTATCATACGGGATTTTCTCTGTGGCTTGAGATCTTTTTCATTTGAGGGGCGCCAACATGGAAAAACCGGAGTCTACCTTGTGATCGCTACCCTGCCTGCTGTTGCGGCCGGGTTTTTGTTCGAGGGTTATGCCTCAGGCGTGCTTCGCGACCCTGTTCTGGTTGCCACCTTTCTTCTTGGTTTCGGGGTACTTCTTTACATCTCCGACAGAAAAACGACCACGAGCAAGACTCTTTCTGACATGAATCTTGCCGACGCACTTTTTTTCGGCGTGGCTCAAGCTTTTGCGATTCTGCCGGGAGCTTCAAGGGCAGGCGTTACGATTACCGGAGGGCTTTTCAGAAACTACAAAAGAGCAGAAGCCGCGCGGTTTTCATTTCTTCTGGCCATACCTGTCATAGTTGCTGCCGGGGTTTTTGAGATAAGGCATCTTGGATATGCGGATATGTTCCAGTGGTCTTTCGCTCTCGGAGTTGCGACTTCTTTTATCTCGGCGCTTTTCGCTATCCGGTTTCTGCTCGGTTACGTGAGGACAAGATCATTTACCCTTTTTGTTGTCTACAGGGTGGTTCTTTCCGTCGTGATAATTGCGGTGTACTCATGGGCATAGGGATGGCTAGGATTCGCAGGACACCCGACAATCCTTCTTTTTAATTCGGACCACTTGATAATTTTTGTGTTATCAAGAGTTTTTGACTCTGGTCTTACTTCGGGAACGGAATAGGGAACGACTTTTATTCCTTCCGGCCATGTTATCGAGAAACGGTTTTTCTAACCGCCTGCAGGACCGCTTCATGGATGGCACCATTTGTCGCTAAGACTCCTTTATTCTCGAGGAGTTTTTTACCAACGGAGAAATCAAGCGGTTTGCCCGCGGAGTCGGTAACGGTTCCTCCGGCTTCTCTGACGATTATGTATCCTGCGGCGTGATCCCATATGTTCTCCTTGTAGTCTTTTCGCAGAGGGGGGCGAAGGTAAATGGAAGTATCTCCCCTTGCCAAGACAGCGTATTTACACTGGCTGTCCATCCTTACGGGTTTTGCGCTTATATCGAGAAACCGGGCGATTTTCCCCGAAAATTCATAGGACGAATCCGGGGCTTCAACCGATTCGCACATGACGGAGTCCGAGGCTTTTTCTACACTCGATACCGAAATGCGAGTCCGCGGACTTCCCCAAAGCCCGAACTGGTAGGAACCTTGTTCCTTCTCGGCGAAAAATACAACTCCCTTTTTTCCGCCTGTGCCGTTGCTCCTGTCCCGTCCCAGTTCTGGACACCCCAAGATTCCGAGAACTACCTCTCCGTCCTCAATAAGCGCAAGTGCGATTGCGTACTGGCGTTTTGCAAGAAGACCTCTTGTTCCGTCGATTGGGTCAAGGGTCCAGAATCTACCGTGATTCCCACCCCCGTGATTTCCCCTGTCGATTGCACGGAATATTTCGTCTGGACTTTTTTTGGGCAGAAGTTTCTCAAGATGTCTTCTGAGTTTTTCTCCGCAACTGCCCTCGAGACAAAACGAGGTTTCCTCGGCGACTATGGGAATTTCAGGAAAAGCGGCTGTGAGTTTTTCGTTTATTAACGCCTGCACAAAAAAATCCGCAAGAGTTACTGGAGAACCATCCGTTTTGTAAAGCGCTTCGCGGAACTCAGGTTTCCCGCTCATTCTTGCGCAGACCTTTGCCGCTTTTGTTACTGCTTCCAGCCCTACCTTTTTCTCAAATTCAAAGCCCATTTGTATCGGATTCCGCGTTTTGGGACAAAACCGTGGCGGTTTTTCAGGTATCTGCTACGAATGTTGGGCTCTCCGGTGAAATTTCAAAATCGACTCCCGCATGGGAAAGAGCTATTCCGTTTCCGTTTTTAAGCGTGTATCTGGCTTCCGAGTGGTTCAGGTCCACCTCTATCAGATTGCCCAAGATGGAGACGGAAAAGCTGAGCCTGAGCATTTCCTGGGGAAGATTGGGGATGAATTCGGGTTTTTGCCCGCTGTTGGCGAGCCCGGCGAATCCGAACACAAACATCATCCACGTTCCTCCCATGGAGGCTATGTGACAGCCGTCAACAGTGTTTCGCCCCATGTCTCCCAGATCCATGAAAACTGCGTTTTCCGCGTATTCCATCGCCTTGTCCATATGTCCGACCTTGGCGGCAACTATTCCCTGTATGCAGGCCGAAAGTGAAGAGTCTCCCGTTGTAAGAGGGTCGTAGTAATCAAAGTTCCGTCTTTTTTCTTCCTGCGAGAATTCCTTTTCAAGAAGAAACATCGCAAGTACAAGATCCGACTGCTTGACTACCTTGTGGCGGTAAATGACCAGCGGGTGGTAGTGGAGCAGTATTGGGTACTTGTCTTCCGGGACGTTTTCAAAATCCCATTTTTCCTTTTCGAGAAAATAGTTGTCCTGAGGGTGTATTCCGAGTTTTTCGTCATATGGTATGTATATGTGCTCGGCGGCATTTTTCCAGTCCTCTATTTCCGAGATTTGGAGGTTGGTTTTGTGGGCGAGGCTTTTAAAAAGTTCGGGTTCGGTTTCCTCGAGTTTTTCAACCGTGGCTGCGGCGAGTCTTAGGTTCTCGCGGGCCATGAGATTAGTATAGGTGTTATTATTTACCACGGTGTTGTACTCGTCCGGGCCGGTAACGCCGTGTATTTCGAATTTTTTTTCTCCCGAGTTCGAGTAGAATCCAATATCGCTCCAGAGCCTCGCCGTTTCAATCAGGATCTCCGCCCCGTACTTGGGGACAAAATCATGATCTCCCGTGACGTTAACGTATTTTTTGAGCGCGTAGACTATGTCGGCATTTATATGGTATTGTGCGGTTCCCGCAGCGTAGTAAGCTGAAGCCTCCTCCCCGTTTATGGTTCTCCAGGGAAACATCGCTCCTCTCTGGTTAAGCCTTCTTGCGTATTCCCTAGACTTGTCAAGCATGCTGTAGCGAAACTTGAGAAGGTTCTCGGCGATAGTGGGCGAAGTATAGATAAGAAAAGGCATTAAGTATATTTCCATGTCCCAGAAGTAATGGCCGTCGTAGCCCGCTCCGGTAAGACCCTTGGACGGCACGCCGGCTCCTTCAACCCTTGCCGACGACTGGTACATTTGGAAAAGGCTGAATCTTATCGCCTGCTGGAAGGACACAGTCATCTCATCGCTGTCCATCTCCACGCACACGTCGCTTCTTTCCCAGAATTTGTCGAGATACTTGCGCTGTCCTTCAAGCAGATTCGAAAACCCGAACTTCTTGGCTCTTTTAAGGCTCCGTCTAGCTCTTTCTCGAAGTTCTTCGTTTGTGTGCGGCGCAGTTCTCGTGGTGTGATAGGTCATGTACTTTGTAAGACTTATCGGTTCTCCCTTTCGGGCGTCAACCATGAAAACCATTTTTCCGCGGTCGCCTGCCGCTTTGCTCGTATGGGAGTAATCACAGTTTGTCTCGAGCGTGTGTTCGATTCCCGAGGTGATCGTCATCTTGCTGTTTCGGGTCGAGTGGCAGAGAATCACGCTCGTGTCCCGCACATCGTTTAAGCGGGGTTCGAGGATCCGATGTTCAAGTCTGCTGGCCCTTCGCGGGTCTCCTCCATTGGCTCGGTCCAGCTGTTCCTCATTCCCTTCGGCGTAGTTTTCGTGATCAATTATTTCCGAAGATATGATTACTGGGGCCTTGTCGTTGAGAACCGTTACTTCATAAGATATGGCGGCCAAGTGGCGATGTTCCATGGAGACTAGCCTTTTCGACCTTATAGATATCTGTTTTCCCGAGAACATTTCCCATATGAGGTTTCTTTCTACCACGCCGTTTCTCATGTCGAGGAATCGCTCGAAGTGAAGGAGGGTTGCGGTTGGCAGGTAAAAGGGTTCATCGTCTACATAGAGCTTGATTATCTTTGAGTCCGGAACGTTCACTATGGTCTGCCCCATTTTGGTGAACCCGAAGGCTTCCTCTCCGTATATGATGGGCCATGTTTCGTGGAAGCCGTTTACTATGGTGAAGTTCTGGTAGCTCGGGTTTCCCTCTTCAAAGGCGCCCCGCATTCCTATGTAGCCGTTTGAGGTGCAGAAGATAGTTTCCCCAAGGCCGATTAGTTCGGGATAAAACTGCTTCTCTGTTATTCTCCACGGATCTGGAGGATATATGTGCTGTGCAGTGTATATGCCCTTTCTCTCTCTTTTTATCATTCCGGTTTTCCTCGCCTGCTACGCACCAAGCCCGAACTCTCCCAGATCGCTTACGACCATGTCCGCTCCGTTTGAAAAAAGTTCCTCTTCGTTTTGCTTCCTGGCTACTCCGATTACCAGTCCGAAAGCCCCACTCGCTCCCGCCGTCACTCCTGCCGCCGCATCCTCGATAACGATACTTCTTGCGGGCTTGGTTCCAAGAGCCGAGGCGGCTTCAATAAAGGTATCAGGTTGCGGTTTTCCCCGAAGACCTTTTTCTGCTGCCGTTACCCCGTCCACCGTTACCTCGAAAAGGTTTTCTACTCCGGTGGCCTTCATCACAGCCCGGCAGTTCCTGCTTGAAGATACAACTGCCAAGCGAAACCCGGCTTCCTTAAGATAGCGGGCTAGCGCGACGGATGTCTGGTAGATTCCGGGAGGGTCTTTTTCAAGGGTTTCCGTGAACAGCTGGTTTTTCCTGTTTCCGAGCCCGAAAACTGATTGCTCACCCGGAGGGGAGTTTGTATTGCCCTCGGGAAGTTCTATTGCGCGCGCGAGCAGAAAGCCGCGCACGCCCTCATAGCGGGGTTTGCCGTCGACATACTCAAGGTAGTCGTCAGTTTCGTTGAAGGGAACGAAGTCCTCCCCCTTCTTACTTGCCCAGGCACGAAGGAACTCGTCAAATGTCTTTTTCCAGCAGGCCGAGTGAATTTTTTCAGTTGTGGTAATTATTCCGTCAAGATCGAAAAGAACCGCATCGTAGGTGTTTTTTGAGAAAACACTTTCTCCGTTTAGAAGTTCTGTCTTAAGAGCATGTGCTTTCATATCCGTCTTCCGAAAAGGAGTTTCACCCACGGCATTTTCGCTGCGGATTAATTATACAGCATATTCTCTGCGAAAAACCATACAAAACCCAGCCAGGTCATTTGGTGCTTCTACGGGGCATTTTTGAATTTGAACTCTTTTTATGATAGCTTCATAGCTTCTTGTGAGTTTGGCCCCATCGTCTAGGGGTTTAGGACGCAGCCCTCTCAAGGCTGAAACACGGGTTCGAATCCCGTTGGGGCTACCAATCCCACTTTCTTTAGACGGAGTCTTCCGTACTCTCCGTGTCTTGTATCAGCGACGGTGAAAAAAGCCATCTGGGAATTGACGCAGCTACCCATGATGTTTTAAACTAACCTTGAAGTTGCTGGCGCTTGCCGCTTGCATAAATAACCACACCAAGGAGGGGTAAAATGAAACTTGAGGGTAAATCCGCGATAATCACCGGTGGCAGTCTGGGAATAGGACAGGTCACGGCGCTTCTTTTTGCAAATGAGGGCGCGAATGTTCTTATAACCGGCAGAACTGAAAGCACTCTTGCGGAGGCTGCGGAGCTGGCCAAGGATTCTCCAGGCAGCATAGAGTATCTCGTAAGCGACGTGTCGAAGGAAGAGGACTGCAAGGAAGCTGTGGAGCACGCCATAAAGCTTTTCGGCAAAATCGACATACTGTTTAATAACGCAGGGGTGCTTCCTCTCTCAAATACTCACGAGACATCTATTGAGGACTGGGACCAGGTATTTGCCATTAACGTAAGGGGCACCTTCATGATGTCCAAGTTCTCGATTCCACACATGATCGAGCAGGGTGGAGGCACAATAATCAACAATTCCTCCATACTGGGAATTAAAGCCATACCGGGTACCGCTGCATATAATTCCACCAAAGGAGCGGTGTCGCAGCTCACAAGAAGCATGGCTCTTGAGTACGGGGCAAACGGTATCAGAGTAAACGCCATAAATCCCGGCACTACCCTGACTCCGATGGTACAGGCTTTTCTTGACAATTCACCCCCAGAGCTTGATGCATATCTGAAGGGACTTCAGCCTATAACCGGGCACTTGGGCCGTTTCGCGACTCCCGAGGAAATGGCGCACGCGGTGCTTTTCCTCTGCGACAGCGAAAACGTAGCGTATATGACGGGAGCGGAGCTTTCCGTTGACGGCGGGTGGATAGCTAACTAGGGAAACTGTTTCTGTTCCAGAAACCGTTAATCTATATCTGTATCTGTAAGGGTTATATCCGCAAGGGGTCCGTACGCAGCGGAGAGGGTTTTTCTTATAAAGGCTTCGGGATCGTTCGTTTCGGCTTCCACTAGGATTTCTCCGCGGTCCTCAAGAGAGCCTCGAAAATCTCCGCCGGGCAGGTTTTCGGTTCCCTCGCATGTTGAACTGTTCAGGATAAAGAGGATCTCCGGCTTATCACCGTTTCTCACCTCGCAGTCTATTGACACTATCCCCTCCGGGACCTCTATGTCGGCTACGTACCTTGAGGTTTGTTCCTGCATTTTCGGTAGACTCAGCTTGTTGAGAACTCAAGCGAATGTGGAAAGGGGAATTTCGTGGATTCCTCCTTCAAGCTGAATTCTTCAAAGGTGGTGGCTCCCAAATCCTGTAGCTTTGCCAGCAGCTCTTCAATTATTATCTCGGGAGTTGACGCGCCGGAACTTATACCCACGGTCATGTTCTGCTCAAGCGTTTCCACACCGCCGAGCCCTTCTGTATCTTCAATCAGGTAGGCTTCTCTTACGCCGCATGATTTTGCGACTTCGACCAGCCTGTTTGAGTTCGAGCTCTCGGGTGATCCCACGATGAAAATGATGTCTGAGATTTCAGCGAGTTCTTTTACGGCATCCTGGCGGTTCTGGGTGGCGTAGCAAATATCGAGTTTGGAAGGCTTTGCGATTTTCGGAAAGCGCCTTTCAAGTGCCGCCACTATTTCCTTCGTGTCGTCGACGCTTAGGGTAGTCTGCGTCACGTAGGCTACTTTTTGTGGATCCGGGACATTAACTGAGAGGGTCTCGCTTACCGATTCTACAACCACGACGCTGTCTGGCGCCTCGCCTTTCGTTCCTATGACTTCTACGTGATCCCTGTGGCCTACGAGTATTATCGTGTATCCCATTTCGGAGTAGTGTCTCACTTCGTTGTGGACCTTGGTTACGAGCGGACAGACGGCGTCCACTATCTGGAAGCCTCGTCTTTTGGCTTCGTCGATAACTGCGGGGCTTACGCCGTGGGCACTGAAGATGACCCGGGCCTCAGGATCGGTTATTTCGTCGAGTTCCTCGACGAAAACGGCACCTTTTTGCCTTAGAGAATCCACTACCCTTTTATTGTGAACTATAGCGTGGCGGACATAGATAGGTGGACCGTACATCTCAAGGGCTCTTTCGACTATTTCGATTGCCCTTTCGACTCCTGCGCAGAATCCTCTGGGTTTAGCGACTACGACTCGCATGTCACCGTAGATGATAACGCCGTGACAACGCAGGTCAAGCAAAACAGCTTTCCGGCTGACATGGGGGAAATCGGGTTGTAGCCACAAGCACGGCGGGCGTTTGCCGGGTATGCTTTATCCCGGTTATTCTCGCCGGAGCGATATAACGGCGCTGCACACAACACAAAGGGATTTTCAAGTCATGGGACCGGAGAACAATGGAGAGAGAGTGCCGCAGAGCTGCGATAGGCTCATAATAGCGCTTGACTTTGACTCAAGCGAGGAAGCTCTTGCCCTTGTGGAGCTTCTCGGCGAAAGGATCGGTATCTACAAGGTCGGCTACCAGCTTTTTATGCGCGAGGGGATGAGCTTTGTAAAGGAGCTCGTGGGACTTGGAAAGAGAGTTTTTCTTGATCTCAAGATGGGAGACATAGACCGCACGATCGCGGCCGCGCTTCGGGCGGTGCCCGAGGGTGTAGAGTTCGTTACCATAAACGGCGGAAAGGCGACGGTGGCTGCTGCGAAGGAAGGCCGTGGCGAAAGAGACCGGCCTCTTATTCTTTCCCTCACTTTTCTCTCAAGTCTCGATCAGGACGACCTGAGAGCGCTTATGATGAACGAGAATCTGGAGCTTGACGAGTACGTACGGGTCTTTACGCGAAGGTCGATCGAAGCCGGCTGTGACGGAGTTGTGGCTTCGGGGGAGTCGATACGGGAAATAAGGCGGGAATTTGGAAACAGCCTTGTGATAGTCGCTCCCGGAATACGCCCCGAGGGGAAAAACCGAAACGATCACAAAAGGGCGCTCACTCCAAAGATGGCTATTGATTACGGAGCTGATTATCTGGTCGTCGGACGCCCGGTTACCGAGGCGGAAAACAGCCTTGAGATTGCGGAGAATCTTATAGAGGAAGTAAACTGCGCCGTTGCCGGAAAGAGGGATTAGATAAAATGTTGATTTCCTTATGCAACGATTTCCATAAAGTCTTCGGCGACTATTATCTCCGTTTCTCTGTTTCCCGAAAGTGCTTCTATTTCTTTCCGAAGATCTCTTCCGTCCATTGAAGGGTAAAGATGCGAGAGGGCAATTTTTTTGGGATTGCTTTCCCGAAGAATCTCCGCTATGTCTGAAGGGGTCATGTGAACGGCCATCTTCTCTGAATCCGGAAGCGCGCATTCCGTAACGAATATGTCCGCCCCCGAAGCCACCTTGCGAAGTCCGGGGAAATAACCCGTGTCTCCCGTGTAGACGATTTTCTTTCCGCCGCAGCGTACAACATAGCCAATGCTGTTTTCAGTGTGAACGGTTTTGAATGTCTTTATCTCAAGGTCGCCGATTTTCTGTTTCTTTTTTCTTATCTCATGGATTTCCACGAGCTCTGGCCTTACCCACTCCCTGTAGGGAGTTCGCAGCTTTTCGAGAAATTCCGAGAACCCATCCGGCCCCCATATTCCAAGCGTTTTTTCTCTTTTTTTCCCGTAAGGATGCCTAGTAGCGAAAAGAAGAGGGATCAGGTCGGAGGTGTGATCGGGGTGAAAATGCGTTATGAAAACATTGTCGATCCCAAGGTAGTCGACCCCTATTTTCTCAAGCTTCCATACCACGCCGTTTCCACAGTCAAAGAGGGCAGAACCGGTATCGGTGCCGAGAAGATATCCGGAAGAACCCCTTTTCTCATGGGGCACGCAGGTGCCTGAACCCAAAACGGTAAGTTTTACCATCTGACTTGATATAATCCCGTCTCCATTCCATAATCTTACTCGCGGAGCGGTCTGGATGAAAAGCATTATAACACTGACAACCGATTTCGGGTCAAAGGATCATTACGTGGGGGCGATGAAAGGGGTTATGCTCTCCGTAAATGAAAATGTCCACCCGGTCGACATAACCCACTGCATTGAGTCTCATGATGTCCGAGCTGCGTCTTTTGTTGTAGGTAACTCATACCGCTATTTCCCGAAAAATACCGTGCATCTGGTCGTGGTAGACCCGGGAGTCGGAAGCAGACGAAGGCCTATAGCGCTTTTCGCCGACGGTCATTTTTTTGTGGGACCTGATAACGGCGTTTTCAGCTCGGTTATTCATTGTTGCGAAGATTTCAGCGCCCGCGAAATAAAAAACCGCGACTATTTCCTGAAAGAGATAAGCTCGACTTTTCACGGGAGGGATATATTTTCCCCTGTCGCTGCGCATCTTTCACTTGGCGTTTCGTTCTCGGAGATCGGGCCGCAAATCCATGACCCCGAAATCCTTCCCTGCGACGGATACTCGGTAAACGGGGCTGAGATCCGCGGAACCGTCGTTTACACTGACAAGTTCGGGAATCTTATAACCAGCATACCGACGGAGGCTGTCAGTGACGGGGCTCGGGCCGTGGTAACAGTTGGAGAGAAGCAGGTCACGGGAATCTCGGAATCGTACTCTTCCGTGGAACCCGGTGAAATCGTTGTTGTCGGGGGAAGCGGGGGATATATAGAAATATCGGTTAACCAGGGGCGCGCGTGCGATGTTTTCGGCGAAGCCCCGCCGGAAGTCATTATTGTTGAGGAGAGCAGCTGAGAGAAATTCATGGAACCCGCGGAAGAAAAAACCGTAACGGAAATCCCTCGGGAATTTGCCGGGCAAAGAGCCGACGTGTTTCTCTCGGGCTTCCTTAGGGAGCTTAGCCGCTCGAGCATAAAAAAGCACATAGAGCTCGGAAACATACTTATTGACCGCAAAACGTTTAAGCCTTCCAGGATAATAAATGGCGGGGAGAGCCTGAGCGTTAACATTCCTCCTCCTGAGCCCTGCGGCATCAAGGGAGAGGAGATCGATGTCGAGATTGTTTACGAGGACCGTGACGTAATCGTCGTTAACAAACCCGCCGGTATGGTGGTTCACCCGGGGGCGGGAGTGACGAGCGGCACGCTTGTGAACGCTCTTGTTTATATGTGCGAGGACCTTTCGGGAATAGGAGGTGAGATGCGCCCGGGGATAGTGCATCGCCTCGACAAGGAAACCTCCGGGGTCATGGTTGTTGCTAAAAACGATCGGGCGCACAAAAGTCTTTCCGAGCAGTTCAAGACCAGGGAGACGGAAAAGGAATACGTGGCTATTGTTTCCGGGGAAATGAAAAAAAATTCAGGGTTTTTTGTCTCCCCAATAGGAAGAAGTCCCTCGAACAGGATAAAAATGACCTCTTTTTCCAGAGTTGGGAGAGATGCCGAGACCCGCTGGGAGGTAATCGAAAGGCTGGACGGGGCAACTCTTGTGAGTATCTGGCCGAAGACCGGGAGAACTCACCAGATAAGGGTTCATTTTTCTGAAAACGGGTTTCCGGTGTTTGCCGATAAAGTTTACGGAGGCAAAAAAAACCGCCCGAAAAATTCAAGGATCCTGGGAGCGTTGATAAAGAGGCACGCTCTTCACGCAAAAAGCCTCGGCTTTACCCATCCTGCGACCGGAAAGCGGATTGAGTTTTCGGCGGAAATCCCCGAGGATATGGTTTCAGTGATCGATTTTCTAAGGAGGCAGAGCGGATGAGGGTTTTTCGTTCGGCCCTGCTTGAGAAGTGTAGCGGCGTTATCCACGGTTTCGTTCATGATCCCGGAGGGCCGGATATTCTCAGAATCGCTTCCGCTTACGGGCTTGAGGATATCATTACCGTGAACCAGGTTCATGGCAGCACTGTCTTTTTCGTCGACAATGCCGCGGGAGAGAAATCTGTTGAAGCCGATTCGATCGTTACGCGGCAAAAAGGCGCGGGTGTCGGGGTCATCACGGCCGACTGCGTTCCCGTTCTTGTCTGCTTTCCCGATTCCGGTTGCGTCTGCGCCGTCCACGCGGGATGGCGCGGAACCTCTCTGCGGGCGGTAAGGGAATGTATTGGGGCCGTTTGCGAACAATACTCTTTGAAACCGCAGGACGCCGTGGCCGTAATAGGTCCGGCCATATGGGGATGCTGCTACGAAGTTCGGGACGACGTGGCGTCACGTTTCGTTTCAAGGTTCAGCGGAGAAGGGGACTGGCTTTTGG
Organism: Candidatus Dadabacteria bacterium; assembly: GCA_009837205.1. Taxonomy (NCBI): domain Bacteria; kingdom Pseudomonadati; phylum Thermodesulfobacteriota; class Candidatus Dadabacteria; species Candidatus Dadabacteria bacterium. Next base: position 188,919 of record VXTZ01000022.1, read on the forward strand.
AAAAAGGCGACGGGAAGTTTCTTCTTGATCTTGTGGAGATTAACAGAATAGAACTTTGTGACGCGGGGGTTCAGCAAGTCGAGATAATGAATCTGTGCACTTGCTGTCAGGGCCTTCCCTCATACAGAAGAGACGGTTCCGGCACGGACAAAATGATCAGTTTTTTAGGGATATCTTCTTAGGTTGTTTTTTCCTTTCCGGTGCAGTTCAGCAGGTTTTTTTCTCTTTTTCAACACAGCGGCGCTGCTTGACACCGGAACGGAAACGGCGCTTCGGCGGACCCTCAGTTTTTCGTCTCCCGATACAGAGTTTCCGCGCGAAGTTTCAATCCCGCTCCTGCCATCGCCAGACCCGCACCGCAAACAATACAGGAGGTACAGTCGTTACATCACAAACGCCTCATTATTTGCAAAAACTTATCAAGAATGGTTTTCTTAATAACGTGCTTTCAAGTTTGAAACGCAACAGGTGGATTATGCCGGAGCAGGCGTCGAGTTATAGAGGCAGTCACCATAGAGAACGCACCTATCCGCCGCCTTTTCCTGACGGTTGGTACAGGATAGCGGCCTCCGGGGAAATCAAGCCCGGAGAGATAAGGCATGTTCAGTGCTTGGGGGAGCAAATCGCTGTTTTTCGCAGTCAGGAATCTGGCCGGATTGCGGCCCTGGACGCATTCTGCCCACACATGGGTGCAAACCTGGCTTATGGAGAAGTCAAGGGTGACCGGCTGGAATGTCCTTTCCACGGCTGGCAGCTGGATGGAGACGGAAGAATTTGCCAGCCCCGTCTCTCCGAAGACCAGCCTTTCGTTCAAAGGCGCTGGGAAGCGATCGACTACTACGGCATGATTCTGATTTATCACTCCTCACAGGGCAAGCCTGCACCTTATCATCTGCCGCAACAGCAAGCAATCGATGAGGGACAGCTGGTTTATCGAGGCAAGTACGACGCGGGCGAAGTAGAAATGCACATTATCGAGTTTGTCGAGAACAGCGTCGACTTCAGTCATTTTTATCACATACATGGAACCATGCGCTTGCCCTGGACCAGAGTAAGACTGCCCTGGATAAGAATTCGGCACGACCCCAGCTGGTTCCTTGATGACACGCTTGAGCACATCGCCTATTTCAGAAACGAGGCAACGCTTGAGATAAGAGGGCGGGTTTACGAGAGTACGGGAGCCCTGGCACTGATCACTTTTCTCGGTCCCGGTAGTGTTGTAAAGTTCGAATTTGATATTCCGAGAATCGGTAAAATAATGATGTTCCAGACGCATACTCCCGTTGAAGCGATGAAGCAACAGGTGAACTTCCGCTGGTTCGCCTCCCGAGGTGTCCCGGGAATACTTGCTTCCAGTACCCTTCTGAAAGCTTAAATCAAGCGAAAAAATTTAAAATCGAGTTTG
>VXTZ01000023.1:0-19924 GCA_009837205.1 Candidatus Dadabacteria bacterium
ATATAATATTACCGGAGTTCAATATTGACAAGTCTTCTGTCGCTAGCAAATTAAAATGACCGATGCTTTTTACCAGAAGCTTGAAACAAGCGGAAAAAGTACCGATCAATGTCCTAATTGCTTATAATGCCCGACCAGAAATTTAAGCGAGGAGCAAACAGTAACTTCAGCAAATTGAGTAATATCAGGAAAATCTCTTCCAGGAAAGATGCGCGATATCTGCCTTCTTACAATGTTCCGGAAGCAGCTTTATATTTAAGGCTTCCAGAGTCCACTTTGCGTGCCTGGATTTGCAGACAAACTAACTTTGAACCTCTGATTGCCCCCGCTCAAGAAAAACCCTTGGCCCTGTCTTTCATCAACCTGGTTGAAGCGTATGTCCTGGCCTCAATACGCAGAGAATGCAGGCTCTCCATGAACAAGATCAGAAAAGGTCTCGATTTCATATCGCAAATCTACCCCTCCGACAATCCCCTAGCCGAAAAGGGTTTCGAGACGGATGGACTCTCCCCGTTCTTAAGGGAGTCGGGTCTCGTCTGTGGCATTTTCAAGGGAAGCGGGCAGACAGTATTGGAGAACACTGTTAAAGAATACATGCAGAGAATAGAAAGAGACTTGCGCGGTCTTCCCATAAGGCTCTATCCGTTTTCAGGAACCGAAAAACCAAACGAACCTAAATCAATCTTGATTGATCCCGAAATCTCATTCGGCCGCCCGATTCTCTCCGGCATAAGTATTCCAGTAGAAATTATCGTTGAACGCTACAAAGCCGGGGAATCCATGAGAGAACTTGCCGGGGACTATGAATGCAGCCAGAAAAAAATCGAGGAAGCTATCAGATGTCTATTATGGGAACAAGCCGCCTGAACCGGTTACCGAAATTTCGGCCTGCCAGCCTGACCTCTCCTGCCCCACGAGGAGAAAAAAGCCTATTCGCTTCAATCATCCAGAAGTAAACCGGCCATGTGTTTGAATTCCCGGGTGTTATCGGTCATCAGAATGGTTCCCTCTCCTGGCTCCCGCCCTGTTCGCGCTCATTCATGAAATCATCCGTAACACCCTCTCCCTCAAATCAGCTGTCCCATGCTTCTCCCGCCGGAGTGATCAGGCGGGAACGCCCCAGGCAGATAATATCGACTTCCTTTGCGGTATCCGGCAAGGAAACCGGCTTGGGAAGCCGCACCGCCTAGCTCTTGTTGTTCTTAAACACTTTTACCCTTTCCATCTCCGCTTCCAGACAGGAAGTCCTAACGCATACAGATGGTAGCAGGTCGCCGAGATATGTCGAGGGCGGATGACATTACTTGAGAACATTGTCTTCTATAAAAACGCGGGTGCATTTTTTGCAAAATCGCGGATATAGAAATAACAATACAGCGAGTTTCGGATCATGTCACATTCTTATTTCCGCTGGCAGCGGGACACCTTGAAAAAAGCCCTCGAAACGCGCCGCGTGCTGTTGCTCTGCGGAGCGCGCCAATGCGGCAAAACCACCCTTGCCAAGGAACTGGTTTCACGGCATATCGCCTACCGCACTCTAGATGATCCGGCCGTACGGCAGATTGCCGAAACCGACCCGCGAGGCTTCGTGAAGCATTCAGGAAGCACCCTCATCATCGACGAAGTCCAGCGTGCTCCCGACCTGCTTTCTGCAATCAAGATAAGGGTGGATGAAGATACGAGACCCGGACAATACCTGCTGACGGGTTCAGCCGACATACAGTCTTCCCCCAGAGTACGGGAATCCCTCGCCGGACGCATAAGAAAGGTACGGCTGCGTCCGCTCACCTATGGAGAGATTTTAGGAGCGTCTCCGGATTTCCTTGACCGGGCCTTCAGGCAGGATTTCGGGCATCCCGACCGCGCTTACGACCGTGACGCTATGCTGGACATCTCTTTTGGAGGTGGTTTTCCGGAAGCCATTATGCTTGGAGACACAGAGCGAAGATTATGGCATCGGGACTACGCGGACGCGCTTGTGGAACGCGACCTCAGGGATCTCGGGCGTATCCAGCGACGCGACGCCATGAGCGAACTGATACACACCCTGGCGGCATGGTCGGGCAAGTTCATGGACATTTCATCCATAGGCGCTGGACTTTCCATCGCGCGCTCCACGGTCGAGACATACATAAACGCCCTGGAAGCCTTGTACATTGTTGAACGCGTAAGGGCGTGGAAACGCACCGATTACGCGCGGGCGGGGCAACGCCCCAGGCTTTTTATGACTGACTCGGGACTTATGTCTTCGATTCTTGACTGGGACAGTCAGCAGGTCCGAATGGATGCGGACCGCTCGGGCAAGCTGATCGAAACCTTCATGTTCAACGAAATAGCCGCCCAAGTGGACGCCAATGCCGGAAGATACAGTCTCTTCCATTACCGTGACCGCGAAAAGCGCGAGATCGACTTCTTGATCGAAAGGGAGGACTGGGCGCTGCTCGGGATTGAGATCAAGGCGGGCTCGGCCATCGGAACGAACGATTTCAAAAACCTCAGCTGGTTTAAGAAAAACATCGCGCGCGACAGAAAATTTACTGGGATCGTACTCTATTCGGGAGAACTCACGGGGTCCATGGGTGACGGGCTGTGGGCTGTTCCTTTCGGAACAGTCTGGAACCGGCAGTAAGCCGGCCGGCTTCCGGGATATGTCAAGAGCATATACGCACTTTTTCTAAAAGCCTCCCCGAGAAAATTCAGAAATTGTGAAAAGTTGAAAAGACCGTTATCTCGAAGCGGGGCGAACTCCTCTCACGAACCGTGATATATCGAGAGAAAAGCGGTGTAGGTGAAACCGAATTGCATAAGCAGCAGAAAGGGAACCCAGATGAAAAATCCCATGTAGAGGACGTACGCCACCTGGAACGTGAAGAAAACCGAGAGAACGACCTCGAAAAAGGTGGTAACCCCTTTTGAGGAAACGTAAGCCGAGGTTCTCCACCGGTCCTTCCTGCCCACGACGGCGTACTTTGGCGTTCTCGCAAAACCCGACGTCCTGCCCAGAACCGCCTCAAGCACGGCCTTGGCGTTGTTAACCGCTATGCCCGCCCCGACGCTCAGCGCAACGGGTATGTACTTGTAGAACTCCCGCGCTCGGGTGCCGTGGGCCTCGCGGACCGCCAGTATGTAGAACCTTATTATGGCTAAGGTGCCGAGCGCCACCCCCGTGACGCTCGCTATGAAAAGGTCATTAAGCCAGATCCGCTCCCACAGGAAATTCATGGGTATTATGAGAATTATAGTGGCGAGCAGAAACAGATAGCTGAAATTGCCGAGGAGATGAAACACGCTCTCGGCCTTGACCTTAAACGGGATCCGGGAATCGCGAAGCACCGAGGGCAAAAGCTTCCCTGCCGTCTGGATCCCTCCCTTAACCCACCTGTGCTGCTGTATTTTAAAAGCGTTCATGTCAACGGGAAGCTCGGCGTCCGATATGACGTTAGGCAGGTAGACTGCCTTCCACCCGTTTATCTGCGCCCTGTAGCTTAGATCAAGATCCTCAGTCAGGGTGTCGTGCTGCCATCCTCCGCTCTGCTCTATGCACTTCTTGCGGATCACCCCGGCGGTGCCGTTGAAGTTAAGAAAAAGTCCGTTTCCATGCCGGGCGGCCTGCTCCACCACGAAATGTCCGTCAAGAAGCACCGACTGGGCCTTGGTCAGAAGCGAGTAGTCACGGTTAAGATGCCCCCACCTCGTTTGCACTATCCCGACCTCAGGGTCTTCGAAGCACGAAACGGTCTTTCGGAGAAAATCCCTGGGGGGAACAAAATCCGCGTCGAAAACCGCAAGAAGCTCCCCGCTTGCCTGCGCGCAGCCCGCGGCAAGCGCCCCCGCCTTGTACCCCTCGCGGTTCCCCCTCCGGATGTGCTTTATGTCGAAACCGGCAGCCCGGAGTTCATCGGTGCAGCGCGCCGCTATGCGGCTTGTGTCGTCCGTTGAGTCGTCAAGCACCTGCACTTCGAGCAGGTCCCTCGGGTAGTCGATCCCGCAGACCGCGCGGATGAGCCTTTCGGTCACGTACATCTCGTTATAGACGGGGAGCTGCACCGTGACGCGCGGAAGGGATCCCTGTCCCTGCGGGGCCGCGGCGCGGCGCGCCTTTGTCCTCGAGTAAAGATGCACCAGGTAGTAACGGTGAAGGCCGAATATGCAGAGAAAAACGGAGGAAATAATGTAAAGCAGGGTGCAGAAGTACTTTATAAACTCAAACAACTCTCAAAACCTCTTATGTAAAGACCCGGTCGTCCCTACGGCTTGAACTTGGCTATCCTCTCGGCTGCCTGCTCTATCCTCTGCGTGTCAAACGTCACCGACACCCTGGCGTATCCCTCGCCGCAGTCCCCGAAACCGTTTCCAGGAGTGACGACCACGCCGGCTTCGGTGAGCATTCTCTCCGAGAACTCTGAAGATGTCATCCCCTCGGGAACCTCGAACCACACGTAGAACGTGGCCTCGGGGACGGTGTACTCTATGCCCGCTTCCCGAAGGCCGCGGCAGAATATCTCGAGGCGCTCCCTGTAGACCTCCTTTCTCTCCTCAAGCCCGACGGAGCTGTTACGAAGCGCCGTTATGCCCGCCACCTGGACCGCCTGGAAAACTCCCGAGTCTATGTTCGTCTTTATCTTCCCGAGACCCGCTATGGCCCTCTCGTTCCCCGCGGCGAACGCCAGGCGCCACCCGGTCATGCTGAAGGTCTTTGAAAGCGAGTGAAACTCGATCCCCACGTCCACCGCCCCCGGTATCTCGAGGAAGCTCAGGGGATTTTTTCCGTAAAACGCTATCTCCGTGTAGGCAGCGTCGTGGCAGATGAGTATCTCGTTTTCCCGGGCGAAATCGACCACTTCCCTGAAGAACCCCTCGTTGGCAAGAACCGTAGTCGGATTGTTCGGATAGTTAAGAAACATCATGACGGCCCGCTTGGCCACATCCGCGGGAATGGCGTCAAGGTCCGGGAGAAAATCGTTTTCCTTAAGAAGCGGCATCGGGTAGGGAACCCCTCCGGCGAACGTGGTCGAAACCGGGTACACGGGGTATCCGGGATCCGGCACGAGCGCCACGTCCCCCGGGTCGACAAACGCTAAAGGCGCGTGGGCTACACCTTCCTTGGAGCCTATGAGGGTCACTACCTGCTTTGCGGGATCGAGGCTTACCCCGAACCGCTCTTCGTACCACTCGGCAGCCGCCTCCCGAAAAGACAGCATGCCCACGTAGGACGGGTAGCGGTGGTGCTCCGGATCCCCGGAGGCCTCGCGAAGCGACTCCACTATATGCTCCGGCGTCGGTATGTCCGGGTCGCCCACCCCGAGGTCGATCACGTCTGCCCCCTTCTCGATCAGCTCGTTTTTTTTCCTGTCGATCTCGGCGAAAAGGTATGGAGGAAGCTGCTCGATTCTCTCTGCCCACTTGATTTTCATTTGAAGTCCTCCCGAGGATAGATAGGTCCTGACAAGGCAACAAGGTTAACTTAACGGTGCCCGATGGGCAAGTGTGATTTTGTGAGGTGTGATTTTGTGAGGAAAATCTCCTGCGGGAAGCGTTAACCGCCCCTTAACGGGCACTTTACGCCGCTTTGACGAAGATCGGGGATAAGTAGCGCTCGGGGGCATGTTTAGGGAATTATGTATGTCAACTTAAATACATAATTCCCCATGTTTAACAACGCCCGCAAAAAAGATTAGAATTACATTGCGCGCGAGGAGAAAAGGTTTGAAGATACTCTACGCAATACAGGGAACCGGAAACGGCCACATAAGCCGCTCAAGAGACGTGATAGCCGAGCTTCGGAAGTCGGCCGAGGTCGACATTATGGTAAGCGAGCGCCAGCACGAAATAGATCTCGGGTTCGAGGTAAAGTACAACCTGCGGGGACTCGGGTTCGTTTTCGGGAAAAACGGCGGGATCGACTACTACGCCTCGATAAAGAAGGCCCGCTTCGACAAGCTGCTCGGAGACGTAAACGACCTTCCCGTGGCCGATTACGACATGGTGGTAAGCGACTTCGAGCCCATATCCTCCTGGGCGTGCCGCCTGAAGAAAAGGCCCTGCGTTTCGCTTTCCCACCAGACGTCGTTCGCGTCCCCCAAGACCCCGAGGCCCGAGAAGCCGAACAAGATAATGGAATTCATAATAAAGTGGTACGCCCCCGTGTGCATACCGCTCGGGCTTCATTTCCGCGAGTACGACAACTTCATAAAGACCCCCATAATAAGAAAGGAGCTTCGCCGCTACGAAGTGCGCCGAAACGGCCACTACACGGTCTATCTCCCGAGCTTTGACGAGCGCACCCTGATCAGGCATCTGAGCAAAATCGACGTGTGCTGGGAGCTTTTCTCAAAACACTACAAGGGAGAGCCCTACACAGAAGGAAACGTCACGGTGTACCCGGTAAGCTACGAGAAGTTCATAGAAAGCTTCACCGAAAGCGAGGGCATACTCACCAATGCCGGATTCGAGACACCTTCCGAGGCCCTTTTCCTAGGCAAGAAACTGCTCGCGGTGCCGATGAAGGGGCAGTACGAACAGGAATGCAACGCGGTGGCGCTTGAGCAGATGGGATTCGAGGTGCTCCACAAGGTGGGCAGCGATTTCGAGAGCGTCCTTGAGAGATGGGTATCCCTTCCCAGAGCGCAGCCCGAACCCTACAGAGACGTCGTTCCCGACATATCGGAAACCATACTCGCCCTTGCCGAGCGCTACGGGGGCGAAGAGGAGTTCAGACACCCGACCGGCTCCCCTATCGAAGACGCCGAGCGAAAGGGGCTCCTAGACCTTTTTCTCTGAGGATAAAACCGCGGCGGGGAAAATCAGGGAAGAAAGAACCAGAAGACCGCGATGCCGAGAACCAGCCCCGCCAGCGTCTGGGCCAAGCTGTGGCACCCGAGTCTCACCCTCGACCACGCGACCAGCAGGGCAAGAGGCGGGATAACGAAAACCAGGGCCTCGTGCGGATGGGCGAACACCACCGCCCCGAGCGCTCCGATTGCGGCACAGTGACCGCTTATCTTCCAGTAAAGCGAAACCAGTATCCAGAGGCCCGTAAGCGCAAGGCATAAGTAGCCGAGCGTGACCAAGGCGCCCGGGCCGCCGACGAAGCCGTAGAGAAGGAGCGACAATACCGAGTAGACGAAAATAACGCTGAGGGGCCTTATCCGCTCCTCCCTCACGCTTATATGGAAATCCGTCACCTTGCCCTGTCCCATGAGATAGAATATGTAGGCCGTCGGGGCAAGCACGAAAAGCAACAGGAAAAGAAAAGTCCAGAGAAACTTGGCGGAGTGATCAAGCGAGTAAGAGCAGAGAATCACCGCGTAGAAAACCACAAGCGCGGGGGAAAAAACGGTGGAGACGAGGTTCGCCGCGCCTACGACCCTGCCACCCTCGGCGGGACGCGGAAACGTAACCTTTTGAGCTATGTTGTCGTTGTTAATCATCTTTCCCTAAGCCCTGTATAAAATAAAAACCGCATGGAGCGCAAAAAACAAGAGATAAACCGAAGGTTTTTCGTTTTTTAATCACCCTTTTAAAAACCGTTAACACGGCCTTAAAGTTGCAGGGCGAAGAGGTTTCTAAAACCTGCGAATAATCTGTATAATACCCAACGGAATGACCGCAAAAGGGAAAAAATTCTTTCTTAGCGGCGCCACGGGGACGGCGACCGTCCTCTGCGCACTTGGAGCACTAGTATCAGGATACCTGCTTGTGGCTGACTTTGTGCTCGGGGGCGCGGAGCTTTGCCTTACGGGCAAAGGCTGCGACTTGGTAAGGGAGAGCCGGTACTCGAGCATCGGGGGCATCCCGGTCTCGCTGCTCGGAGTCCTGGGATACGCGGCTATGGCTGCCGTTTCCGTCTCGCGCCTCGGGCGGCGGACAAAGTGGAACCTTCTTTTCTGGCTATCGGCAGCGGCTGTCGGTTTTTCAGCTTACCTCACCTACCTTGAACTTTTCATAATAGAGGCGCTTTGCTCCTGGTGCGTGGCCTCGGCCGCAATCGCGGTAGCGGTGTTTCTGCTCGCAGCCTCCCAAACAACCGGCGGCGCCATAAAGTCCTTCGGCGGGGCGGCGGCGGTGTTCGTCTTGGTGTTTGCCGCATCCTACTCTATCCATTCCCCCGCCCCGCAGGAGAATCCTCCGTCCGCGTCTACCTTTTACCAGGTGAGCCTTGCGAAATACCTCTCGGAGCGCGGAGCAACCATGTACGGCTCATACAACTGCGGTCACTGTCAGAAGCAGAAGGAGCTTTTCGGAGGGGCTTTCGGCCACATAACCTACGTTGAGTGCAGCCGAAGCGGTCCCGACCCCAATCCCGCCCTCTGCGCGGGCAAGAACATAAAAAGCTACCCCACTTGGGAAATCGGCGGAGAGTTCCACGAGGGGGTAATAACTCTCGAGCAGCTCGGGAGGATCTCGGGTTATTCGGGCAAGTGAAAGTTCCCCTACAAGGCGCTGCGATCACTTGCCATTCCTCTTTGACAAGGGACTTTTATCAATTATCTTTATCTGAACGTTCCTATTACAACTGAGCCGCTATCGGGGCGGCATTGGGGTGAAGGGTGGAAAAAAGAAACGACGGGTTATCGTTTATAGTATGTTGCAATAAGTTCGGGTGGACCCGGTCTTGGGGCATAAGCAGGGGACGGTTCCAGTTCGTGCTGGGCGCCTTGGGAATTCTCGTGCTGGGCGCTCTTCTCTCCTTTTTCCTGTCATACAAGCTCTACGGGGAAGCACAAGATATCCGGGCGCAGAAGCAAGCCGAGATAGACGAACTGCTAAGCGCCGTTGAGACGATGTCGCATGACATAATCGTTGACAAGAAACTTGAGGACAAGTTCATAAAAAGGGTGTTGCGGCTTGAGAAAAAGCTTGCCTCAATAGAAAGAAGGCTCTCGACGAAGAAGAAGAGAAGAACTCCCCAGATTGGCGGGCGCGGGTTCCAGATAAGCGATATCGGGGATGATTACTTCGACGCGGTCGAGAGGGACATAAAGCGCCTAGACAAGGTGCTCGCGGTCATCCCCTTCGGAAGACCCGCTTCGGGAAGCATCTCTTCGCACTACGGCTACAGGCAATCTCCCTTCTCGGAGGCCAGGGAGTTCCACGGCGGAGTCGATTTCAGGGGAAAAACGGGAGACGAGGTAGTCACCACGGCTGACGGGGTGGTCGAGAAGGCCAAGTACGTAAAGGGCTACGGCAAGCACGTCATCATAAAGCACAAAAAGGGTTACAAGACTCTCTACGGACACCTCTCCAAGATAGAGGTCGCCAAGGGCCAGAAGGTCGAAGCGGGAGAGAAAATAGGGGAACTAGGATCGACGGGCCGCTCAACCGGGCCGCATCTTCACTACGAGATAATAAAATACGGAAAAAGGATCAACCCCAAAAAATACGTAAGATAGGGGAAAGCCTGTATGTATAACAATAACAGCAAGCGGAAGAACAAAAACAATAACTCTGGCGCCGTGGAAACGGTCTTGGGCGAAGGAGTGGTGTTCGAGGGAATCATCTCGTGCGAGGGATCGATGAAGGTCGAGGGGGAACTCAAGGGAGACATAAAAGTCGCCAACTCAATCGTGGTGGGTCCTAACGGTTCGGTGACCGGGGACATAAACGCCGGAGAGGTCATCATATTCGGGAAAGTAACCGGAAAAATAGATGCCGGGGCGCTCGAGATCAAAAGCACGGGAGCAATAACGGGAGAAGTCCTGACCGAGACGCTTATAACCGAAGCCGGGGGAGCCATGATGGCGAAGTGCGAAATGAAAAGCCCCGCACCGGAAGACGTAAAGGATAAAGGCCCGGCGCCCATTTCCTCCCAAACGGCGAAACCCTAATGGTGGTGGTGGCGGCTTGCCTCGGGGGGGTCGAGGACAGGCGCCGTAACCGATATCCGCGCGCCCGAGCGGAACTTCAATTCCAAAATCACGCTTTCTTTTATATCGCCCGAGAGCCCCTCTAGCATCACGTGATAGCCTCCCGGCGAAAGGGCGACTGATGTGCCCGCCGGAATCTCAATCGAAGCAACCTTCTTCATTGCCATCGAATCTTCCCTCATCTCAGTAACGTGAAGGGAGGACGAAGCGGAGCAACTGCAGCTCACTTCCAAAAGTTCGTCTCCCGCGACGGCGGGGTTCTCAATAACCATGTAGGCCGCGGTTACAGAAGCGCCCGGGGGATTTTGTCTTACCCACGGGTCCTTGACGGAAATCTCCCCCTTGCTCCAAGCCAGGGGAGCAACAAGAAAGAAAACAGCTAAAACGATCAGGGCTTTTTTAACGTTCATGAGCGCTTACAGGAGAAGGCGTTTTACGTCGCCTGCTATTTTCTCTGAATCAAGCTTTTCCTTGGGGTAGCGAAGCATCATCTCACCGCCGGGACCTATCAGGTAAACCGCAGGGGAATGAACTACCCCGTAGTCTGACTCCGAGGTCCCCTGCTCCTTTGAATAAAAGGTTCCGCAGGCGTCGTTTACCTGCTTTATAGACTGCTCTGGACCCGTGAGGCCCACTATGCGGTCGTGGAAAAACGGAACGTAGGTCCCGAGTTTGGCCACGGTGTCGCGCTCCGGGTCAACGGTTATGAAAAGCGCCACGGCCCCCTCGTCTCCCACAAGATCAAGCACCTCTCCCAGCATCCCCAGGGTGGTGGGACATACGTCCGGACAGTTCGTAAACCCGAAGTTAAGCAGTATGACTTTGCCCGAGTGGTCGGAGAGAGAAAACTCTCGGTTCTGGTGGTCGGTAAGGGAAAAATCAAAGGCGGGTCGGCGATACTCATCCCCGTGGAAGCTTCCCTTGTCCGTGCCGAGGAACCCAAGGACCGCAACCCACACGAGAGCAATCAGCGCCAAAGCGGTCAAAAGCCGGTAGTTCCGTTTCATTTCAAGTGACTCCGTAACAGGTTAGGGCAGAAAATATACACCAACTTTCCGATTAGACAAAAAAAGAGCGCCTCAGGGGGGCCGAGGCGCTCTTCCTAACAAATAAGGAGGATGAAGGATGAGTATTGATCAATGTTTCTAATCAACGTTATAAAATATACGTAATTCACTTAAACTGACAAGGGAAAATTAAAAAATTTTAAAACAGCAAAAAAAAGCGGGCAGGGCGCCCGTGCGCCGTGCCCGCTTCGTGTTTTCTGCAGGGTGCAGACGGCTTCTACATCATGCCGCCCATGCCCATCGGTCCGCCAGGAGGCATTGCACCAGCGCCGCCCCCATCCTCTTTCGTAACGTCGACTACCAGCGCCTCGGTGGTAAGCAGAAGACCCGCGACGCTTGCCGCGTTCTGCATGGCCGTCCTGGTCACCTTCGCGGGATCGAGAATACCGGCCTTTATGAGGTCCGTGTACTCAAGCTTCGCGGCGTCAAAGCCGTGTGAGCCCTTCTGGTTTACTACCTTCTCTACCACTATGGAACCGTCCCATCCGGCGTTAGAGGCTATTCCCCGAAGGGGCTCCTCAAGCGCTCTCTTCACGATGTTGACTCCCGCCTGCTCCTCGGGGTCAGCACCGTCGTACTTATTGACCGCGGCGATGGCCCTTATGAAGGCCACGCCTCCGCCTGGAACTATTCCTTCCTCGACGGCGGCCCGGGTAGCGTTAAGGGCGTCCTCAACCCTGTCCTTTTTCTCTTTCATCTCGGTCTCGGTAGCGGCCCCTACCCTGATCACGGCCACGCCTCCGGCGAGCTTGGCGAGGCGCTCCTGGAGCTTCTCGCGGTCATACTCGCCGCTTGCTATCCCTATCTGGCTCTTGATCTGGTTTATGCGGCCCTCTATTGACGCCCTAGTGCCGGAACCTCCGACGACCGTGGTGTCGTCGCGGTCTATGACGACTCTCTTCGCCTGTCCGAGATCGGTTATCTTGGCGCTCTCAAGTTTCATGCCGGCCTCTTCTGATATCACCTGTCCGCCCGTTAAAACGGCTATGTCCTCGATCATGGCCTTTCTGCGGTCCCCGAATCCCGGGGCCTTTATGGCCGCGACCTTGAGCGTTCCCCTGATTTTGTTAACAACCAGAGTCGCAAGGGCCTCTCCCTCAACGTCCTCTGCGATTATCAAAAGGGGCTTGGTGCTTCTCGCCACTTCCTCAAGAAGCGGGAGAAGGTCCTTCATGTTGGCTATTTTCTTGTCAAAAAGCAGGATGAGCGGATCATCAAGCTCAACCGTCATCTTCTCGGGCTCGGTTACGAAGTAGGGGCTGAGATACCCTCTGTCAAACTGCATTCCCTCAACCACGTCAAGCTCGGTGTCAAGGCTCCTTCCCTCTTCAACGGTTATGACCCCGTCCTTTCCCACCTTCTCCATGGCGTCGGCTATGATGCTTCCGACGTTCTGGTCCCCGTTTGCGGAAACCGTGGCCACCTGGGCTATCTCCGTGCGTCCCTTTACCTGCTTGCTTGATTTCCTTATGCTCGCGGTAACAACCTCGACCGACTGGTCTATTCCCCTTTTAAGCTTCATGGGGTCGTGTCCCGCGGCGACGAGCTTTATGCCCTCGCGGTATATCGCCTGGGCAAGTATGGTGGCTGTCGTGGTGCCGTCTCCGGCTACGTCGCTTGTTTTCGAAGCGACTTCCTTTACCATCTGGGCTCCCATGTTCTCGAACTTGTCCTCAATCTCTATTTCCTTGGCCACGGAAACCCCGTCCTTGGTCACGACCGGAGCTCCGAACGTTTTCTCTATCAGCACGTTGCGTCCCCTTGGACCCAGCGTTGCCTTTACCGCGGCCGCGAGCTTGTTAACGCCCTCGAGAATCTTCTCTCTGGCCTCAGTGTCAAATAACAGATCTTTCGCCATTTTATTGCTTCCTCCTTTGTTAGTCTTCTATTACCCCGAGTATCTCGTGTTCGGGGATAATCAGGTAGTCCTCGCCGCCGAGCGTAACTTCGCTTCCGCCGTATTTTCCGAATATGACCCTGTCGCCGGGCTTTACGTCAAGCGGAAGAATCTCTCCGTTTTCAATAGGCCTTCCCTTCCCCACGGCAACAACCTCTGCCTGCTGGGGTTTCTCAGCCGCGGTGTCGGGGATTATGATTCCCCCTTCCGTCGTCTCAGACACATCGAGACGCTTTATCAAGACCTTGTCATATAGCGGTCTTATCTCCATCTCTAATACCTCCTTTTTAACTTTTTAAAGCTGGACTGGCACTTGCACCTTCCAAGTGCCAACTATAAAGTAAGCACGTTTTTGCGGGTGTCAAGGGATGGAAGGGAAAAAACAGGGACAGAAAGCGGCTTGCGGGAGAGTTAAAAAGTTTGAGGCCGTCAGCGGACGAGCCGGGACGACCTCGTTACTCCTTCTACGCATGGCAGATGAGATGGCACAATAATACCGTCTGCAGAATCGAATGTCGAGCATCATTTTCCAGCAAAGTGCAATTGCTGCGAGCTAATTCCCCCATTTGTCCCGGAAGAGTTCACCGGGTAGGACCGGAAACGGTCCGCCGCTTTGTGGGACTGGAATTGCCGAGTCGTCCCCGGTCTTTCTCCGCAACCGCCTCTTCCATCAAGAAGTCGAGCTTTCCGGATGACAAGTCCTTTTCGATTTCCTCTTCCCACTGTTTCCAGTCCTTCTCGGAGAACCACTCGCGCAGATGGATGTAATCCTCTTTGGAAAGAGCCGAGATGGCGGATTTTATTTCTTCTACCGTTGACATAACAACAAACCGTCCTGCTGCTCAGGTAATGTTAACTGGATAGTAAATATTTCGATTCAATCCGTAAAGAGCGTTAGAGGTCGCCTTGATATTTTTCTTCAGTCGCCGTAGGTAAACATTTCCCGTAACACCCCTGCCACCTCCCGCGCGCGCGTGTCCGGCAGGACACCCAGCCGTCTGACTAGGCGAGACTTGTCCACGGTCCTTATCTGATCGAGTACCACTTGGCCTTTTTTCCGCTGAAAGGTGACATTTACGCGACTGGGGTAATCCCGTTGCGTCGACGTCATAGGCGCTATTATGACCGTGTTAATGTACCGGTTCATCTCATCCGGCGAGATCACTACGCATGGCCGCATCTTCCGGATTTCCGATCCCTGTGCGGGATCCAGGTTGACCAGATATATATCATATCGCCGAACTTGCTTTACCATGTCCAGTCCTCGGCATCAAAGTCGTTTTCAAGCGCATCGGGAACCAGCGACACATCGTCACCGACGGCCACCATTTTTTCAAAAGCCGCACTCCAACCCTCGCGCACGCTCCGCACAGGCGCAAGCACGATGACTCCGTTCTCAACACGCATCTCCAACTCGTCGCCGAGGCCGCACTGCTTGATAACCGACGAAGGGATACGAATTCCCTTCGAGTTACCAATAGATATCAGATTAATCTTCATGTGTTTGCCTCTTTGTATAATTACATTGTAATCACTAGACAGGCAGATTTCAAGGACAGTGGTATAGAAGTGATCAGCTTGTAAAGAGCGTTGCCCGTATATCTCTAGATTGAGAGCTTTTATTTTTTCGCCTTCTCAGAAAGCTCGATCAGTTTCTCTAGCGCTTCCATGGGAGTCATGTTCATGGGATCAAGGGTTGCAAGATCATCCGTGAGAAGCTCTTCCTTCCTAAACGCGGCCTCGGATTCTCCGTCCCCTTCAGTATCGAAAAGAAGAAGCTGCCCGCCTAGCATCGACTGGGAAAGCCCGGCCTTGAATTTCTCAAGGGAAAAAAGAACCTTCCTCGCGGAATTAAGAACCTTCGCGGGAACCCCGGCAAGGCGAGCCACCTGTATTCCGTAGCTGTGGCTTGTGGCTCCCGGGACAAGCTTGCGGAGAAACAGTATCTCCCCTCCCTCCTCCTTTACCGCTACGTTGGAGTTGGTGATCCCGGGCTTTACGTCCGCCAGGTTCGACAGCTCGTGGTAGTGGGTGGCAAAAAGAGTAAGGGGCCCCAAGTCGTAGAGATACTCTGAAACCGCCCACGCTATGCTCATCCCGTCAAAGGTGCTCGTGCCCCGCCCGATCTCATCAAGTATGACGAGGCTCCTCGGGGTGGCGTTTTGCAGTATGTGCGCAGTCTCAACCATCTCGACCATGAAAGTTGAGCGTCCCGCAGTGAGATTATCAGACGCCCCCACCCTTGAAAAAATACGGTCGACTATCCCGAGCCTTGCCGTCCGGGCCGGAACGAAGCTTCCCATCTGGGCCATCAGCGATATGAGAGCCACCTGCCTTATGAGAGTCGACTTGCCGGACATGTTGGGCCCCGTGATGATCATGAAGCGCTTGTCCTCTGAATCGAGGGTGACGTCGTTCGGAACGAACCCCCTCTCAAGGCCCATCCTCTCGACCACAGGGTGGCGGGAGTCTTTGAGTTCGATTGCGGGGCGCGGGACAAATTCCGGCCTGCAGTAACCGTAGCGCGACGCAATCTCTCCCATGGAGCAGAAAACGTCTGTCTCCGCGACCACGGCCGCCGTGGCCTTTACGCGCGGGGCCTCGACGGCCGCCTGCTTTCGCACCTCCTCGAAAAGCGAGGCCTCAAGCTCGGCTATACGCTCCGCCGCGGTGAGTATCTGCTCTTCGTATTCCTTAAGTTCGGGGGAGATGAAGCGTTCGCTTCCCGAAAGGGTCTGTCTTCTTGAGTAATCCTCGGGTACCGAAGAAAGCTTGGAGTTTGTAACCTCGATGTAGTAGCCGAATACCCTGTTGTACCCGATCTTTAGGTTGGCTATCCCCGTTCTCTCCCTCTCCCGCCCCTCAAGCTCGGATATCCATTTCCGCCCGTCGCCCTGGATCTTGCGCAGCCGGTCAAGCTCGGGGGAGAATCCTTCCCTTATAACCCCTCCCTCCCGCGCGGAAACTGGCGGCGCCTCAACAAGGGCGCCCTCCAAGTAACCGCGGAGGTCTCGGAAGTCATCCATCCTCCCGCAAAGCGACGCAAGGGTTTCTGAACTAAAATCCAACATAGCGTCGCGGAGTTTTTCTATGTAAAACGAGGAATCCCGAAGCGATGCAAGATCCCTGGGTCTTGCGGAAGGGGTCTCGATCCTGTGGATCAGCCTCTCAAGATCCCCGACTTTCCCGAGCGCCGCCACGAGATCTTTTCTCGCGGAAAGGTTTTCAAGCAATTCCCCCGCGGCTTCCTGCCTTTTCTCTATCTCTTCTGCGTCAAGCAGGGGGTAGCTCATCCAGCGGTGAAGTAGCCTCGCTCCCATTGGAGAGCGGGTCTCGTCCATTACGCCGAGCAGCGAGTGCTTAAGGGATCCTTCAATTGAACTTCGAAGCTCGAGGTTCCTCGCGGTCCACTCGTCTATTTTCATGTAGTCGACCGTGTCGTAGTACTTGGGGAACTCTACCTCCGGCATGAAGTCCTTCTGCGTTTCCCGGAGGTAATCGAAAAGCACCCCACAGGCACGGACACATCCAAGCTCTTTTTCGATCTCAAAGGCTTCGAGAGTAAGAACCGAGAAACCATCAGTGAGAATTTCCCTGCATCTCTCGAATTCCCACTTCCAGGAATCAACCTTCGTTACGAGCGTACAGGGATTTGCGTCAAGCAGGGGTTTAAGCCAAGGAGGTTCCGCGTCGGAATCCGGGACCAGAATTTCCCTTGGGTCGATACTGGCAATTTCCGAGATAAGGTCTTCAGGCGAGCGGAAAAAGGATGTCCTGAACTCCCCTGTCGAGATGTCGCAGAAGGAAAGCCCGAAGCCGTCTTTTTCCTCGGCCACGCACGCGAGGAAATTGTTGCTTTTCGATTCGAGGTTCTCCGAGTCAAGAACTGCTCCGGGAGTAAGAACCCTGACGACCTTTCTGTCCACGAGCCCTTTTGTTTTCTTCTGGTCACTTACCTGTTCGCAGACCGCCACCTTCTTTCCGCTTGCGAGAAGCTTCGATATGTGGGGCTCGGCACTGTGGAAGGGAACGCCGCAGAGGGGCACCGGGTTTTTCTTCGAACGGTCCCTTGAGGTGAGCGCTATTCCGAGTATTTCCGACGCGGTTTTCGCGTCGTCGTAGAACATTTCGTAGAAATCCCCGAGCCTGAAAAAAAGTATTGCGTCCGGATACTCCTTCTTTACGCTTAGATACTGACTCATAAGAGGGGTCTGTAAACTCATGCAAGTACTATTATACAGAATTTAACGGTGCGGCGGAAACGGCGAAAGGGGGCATAACGGTGCGAGACGACGCCATTGTCCAAAGCTTTTAAAGATTGGTACGGTTTAAGAACATGCGCAGGGAAGGGCCTGATCGGATATAATTGCGTAAAAGTTTATTTCAAATACCGGTAGCCGATACCTCCATCGTCCTCATCCGCACGACATCGTCACGGCAACACACGGCAGACGTAGAGGTAGATGAAACCTGCGTCAGGAGAAATACCACAACATGCACACTTAAAAGAAGCTCGCGTGTCAGGAGCCGGAGCGCAGGACAAGACCCCTGTTGTGGCAATTAAGGAAAGAGAGAGAAAGAAGGTTAGGGCGAAGGTTGCCGAAGCGGTTTCAAGTATCACGCTTCGGAGAATGGTGCAAGAAACCGTACCCGAAGGCACCACAGTTTACACGGATCAGAACTACGGGTACAAAGGGCTCGCGAAAAAGAACTGCAGGCACGAGGCGTAAACCACTCAGCCGGAGAATACATAAAAGGACAGAATCACACCACACGCAAGGCATAGAGTCCTTTTGGTTTATGCTCAAAAGAGGGCTCGCTGGAGTTTACCGCAAGATGAGCAAAAAGCGCCTTCAATGCTATATAGATGAGTATGCGGGAAGGCACAACATCCGCCCGCTCGCCTCTATCGAGCAGATAGATGCCGTTATTGAGGCAATGAACGGGAAAAGACTCAAGTACAAAGACCTGATTCAATGGAAGGGTCGGCATGGTGGAACATATTCAGCCGGGACTTGCGGAAAACCGGCACCGATCCTCTGATAATAACAGGGAGGAGAACAAAAAGAGGGGCCGGGCGATGATACCAACCTTACTCGAAGAGAAAAAAAAGGGGGCCATTTCCAAAGGAGAGCGGAAACTCGCCTACCCGAAGTGTTAACAAACCGGCACACTAAAAAGCGCGGCAACCGGGGTTACCGGAAACCGCGCTTAAAAACAAAAAAACAAGTTAGCTCCGTCGCCTCCCCTCAGTCGCAGTTGAAGTTTACATCCTGGGTCAGCCGGACAAGATTCCCACCGGCAGTCATGGTGACAATGTCAGTAGTATTAGCCGAGTCATCCGGGTCCACCACCTGAAGCACGCCGCCTGCTGTTACATTTAGCTTCTCATCGCCCATGAAGCCCTTCAGACATATCGTGTCGCCAGCCGCAAACGCGGAGATCGTATCTCCGGCGTCTCCTTTACTGATAATATATTGGTCATTGCCCGCGCCGCCGCTAAGCGTGTCGTCTCCGGCTCCGCCGTCAAGCGTATCATTGCCTGCGTTGCCGTTAAGCGTATCGTCTCCGGCTCCGCCGTCAAGCGTGTCGTTCCCAGGACCGCCGTTAAGCGTGTCGTTCCCAGGACCGCCATTAAGCGTGTCGTCACCGCCCATCTCCGCGGTGGTGGGATCTGCTTCTCCGTTAAGCGTATCGCCTCCGGCTCCGCCTGTAAGAATGTTGGCCCGGACATCACCAGTAAGTGTGTCACCTCCGAAGCCTCCGGTAACGTTCTCAATGGTGCTCTCTAGTTTTGGTTCATCTTCCGTCCCTCGATCCACAAGCACGATTCTGTCGGTAGCAGCAGGGCCACTAACCGCAACATGAGCAATGACATCGTCGGTGGCGTCGTCCGGGGTATCGGTTCCCACGGCTGCAACAATAGTAGCAAGATTAACGGTCACCGCAGCACTTTCGCCCTCGTAGCTTATGGTGTCGCTTCCTTCGCCCCCGTCGACCGTATCAATGCCGTCCACTTCTGGGGCGGTGCCGTCGGCCACATTCGCTGCACCGCCTTCCGCAGGACGGTTGGGAATAATCGTGTCGTCACCCCCATGGCCGTTAATCGTATCAGCTTGATCAAGACCTTTAAGCACGTTCGCATTGTCGTCGCCGTTTATTATGTCTTCTCCCAACAGGCTGCCCTTGACGTTCTCAATATTCACCAAGGTATCCATACCTATTCCGCTATCTCCCATCTCTACAAGCTCGTCTACATCTTCAGGGTCGGAGTGCCGAATTCTGGCTACACCGTCGCCTAGGTTGACCACTACTCTCATAGCATCCATGTAAATCGCAATGTCGGTGCCGTCACCCCCGTCAAGCGTATTGTCGCCGCTGCCGCCAACAAGCTCATCATCACCGGCCCCTCCGTAGAGTTTGTCGTTACCTTGGTTCCCGTAGAGCATATCGTTACCACCCATGCCCTTAATGGAGTCGTGGCCTTCCTGGCCATGGATACAATCACCCATGTCGGTACCAGCTATCATTCCGTTGCGGTCACCATCCTCATAACAATTATCTTTTCCTACCTCATAACCCGGCCCTATCTCGTCATAAACAGGTTCTGGCTCTGGGCACATGTCGGAATCCTCAACTGTGGATCCATCTTGACACACATACTGAGTTTCCGTCTCTGGGCACATGTCGGAATCCTCAACTGTGGATCCATCTTGACACACATACTGAGTTTCCGTCACAGTTTCCGTGTCCGTGCAGGCGGAAAAAGCCAATGACCCCACCAGCAAAAACATTATTGCAAAAAAGTTACGTAATTTCATAATGAAAAATCCTCCTTATGAATTGTTTCCAAATTTTATTCGCAGTCTCAAGATCATCTATCACCGTTAACTGATTCTACACGGAAACACACTGAAGTGTCAACATTTTTTTTAAGCCTCATTTAAATAGCACCATTTCGGAAAATCAATATGGGAAACCACAAAAAAACCCACTATTCCAAAAGGATAACACCAACAAAACTCAAATTCCAATTCCTTAATGGGGGGGGGGGGGGGGGGGGGGGGGGGGGGGGGGGGGGGGGGGGGGGGGGG
>VXTZ01000023.1:19934-22593 GCA_009837205.1 Candidatus Dadabacteria bacterium
TGCTCATATAAATAGCACCATTTCGGTAAATCAAATTTGGAAAACACAAAAAAACCACATATTAAAAAACTAAAACACCAACAAAACTCAAATTTCAATTCCTTAATCCCCCCCCCCCGATTTTGCCGACAAACCAAGCATCGCCATGTCGCGCAAAAGCCGGGAACGAGCGACACCCGGCATTAAATCGAGAACGTATTTTCGAAAACCGTTTCGAAGGCATCCGGCCCCCCGCACCCAAACAGCCCGAACCATCTAAATTCCCTTAAGCTCAGAACCCCGCCGCGGATGCTCCTTCCTCCAGCGAAGCCTGTTAAGCGCGCTGACGAAAGCCTTCGCGCTCGCTATCGAAATATCCGTATCCACTCCCTGTCCCTGCGATATCACTCCCTCATCTGATATCCTGACCGTGACTTCTCCCTGTGCGTCCGTCCCGCCTGTTATAGACGATACCGAAAAATTCTCAAGCCTGGGATCAAGTCCCGTCGCCTTCTTGACCGCCTTGAAAATCGCGTCGACAGGCCCCGAACCCGTCTCGCGGACCGAGATCTCCTCCTCTCCCGCCATGATCGTGACGCTTGCCTCTGGCGATGAGTCCGTTCCGCCTGAGTAGCTCGCGGCCGTAAACTCGTAATAATCAGAGGACCGCAGGAACTCCTGGTTTATAAGGGCCTCTATGTCCTCGTCGAAAACGTACTTCTTCTTGTCGGCAAGCGCCTTGAACTTCGTAAACGCGTTTTCGAAAACCTCAGGCTCGAGAACATAACCGTATTCCTCAAGGCGGTCGCGAAACGCGTGGCGCCCCGAGTGCTTGCCGAGCACTATCTGGTTAGAGGGAATCCCCACTTCCTGCGGGGTCATTATCTCGTAGGTGATGCTCTCTTTAAGCACCCCGTCCTGGTGTATGCCCGCCTCGTGGGCAAATGCGTTCGCCCCGACTATAGCCTTGTTCGGCTGCACGTTAACCCCCGTTACCTGGGAAACGAGCCTGCTCGTCGGATATATCTGCGCCGTGTTTATCCCGAAAGTGTAGGGCTTCTTGTCGCTTCTAACGCTCAATCCCATAACTATTTCCTCAAGCGATGCGTTGCCGGCCCTCTCCCCGAGGCCGTTAACCGTGCACTCGACCTGCCTTGCCCCTTCGCTTATCGCGGCGTGGGAGTTAGCCACCGCAAGGCCGAGATCGTTGTGGCAGTGAACGCTCAGGATCACGTCATCCAAGTTAGGGACGTTTTTTACGAGCGTATGGATTATGTAGGCGAACTCCTCGGGAATCGTGTACCCGACAGTGTCCGGGATATTGATCGTGGTGGCTCCCGAGCGGACGGCCACGTCGACCGCCGTGCAGAGATAGTCGATGTCCGTGCGCGTCGCGTCCTCGCAGGAGAACTCGACGTTGTCCGTGTAGTTCCTCGCGTGCTTAACGGCGCCGCTTATCATCTCGAGCACCTGGTCTCTTGTTTTTCTCAGCTTGTGCTTAAGGTGTATCTCGGAGGTGGCAATGAAGGTATGGATCCTGGGGCTCTCTGAGTGCTGCACGGCCTCCCAGCCGCGGTCTATGTCCTTTGTGCTCGCCCTGCAGAGCCCGGCTATCTGGCAGCCCTTTATCCTCTGCGCTATCTTCTTTACGGACTGGAAGTCCTCCTCGGAGGATATGGGAAACCCCGCTTCTATTATGTCCACCCCCAGGCGCTCAAGCTGATAGGCGACCCGCAGCTTCTCCTCAGAGGTCATGCTGCAGCCCGGGGCCTGCTCCCCGTCGCGAAGCGTCGTATCGAATATGTGTATGTAGTTATTGTTCGACATTCCCAAAAACCTTACCCTTTGCCCTGCCGCAAAGGCAGATTTCTACACGCACCCGGCGCAGTTGTCAAAAACAATTCCGCGGGAAATACGCCCGGAACTCAAAGCGAATCCGTGTGACCAAGGTCCATGCCGGGACACACGGCGTCCCGCACCGCGCGCTTCAGTTCCTTTATCTCGGGGAACCTTCCCGTCTCCTTTCGCGACCACACAAGCTCCCCGTCCGCGCGCACCTCGAAGATCCCGCCGCTTGAGGGAACGAGCGACACCCCGCCGAGCGCTTCCCCGAAAGTGCCCAAAAGCTCCTGCGCCATCCAGGCGGACCGCGGAAGCCAGCCGCAGCGCGCGCAGTACTTTATCTCTACCATTTAGCCTTTACCCCCTCGCCCGAGGCGCTCACGCAAAGCCGCCTCCACAGTTGATTATAAAGGCAAACGAGATATACTCAAAGGCAAGGGAAGCTTTTCCCCGAATCGAACTTTTTCCCGAAGAGAGGCCAAAGAAAATGAAAACCGGAATCCTGCTCGCAACACTTGTCTTTTCCTGCGCGCTCTTTCTCGCGCCCCACGCTTCCCGGGCTGCCGACAGCGCGAAGGGACAAGAAATCTACAATGTCTACTGCGCTACCTGCCACGGCCTCACGGGGCTTGGCGACGGAGTCGCGGCCGCCGCTCTTGACCCCAAGCCGAGGGACCTCTCGAGCGCCGCGATCCTCGAGACCTATACGGACGAGTACCTGGTTAACGTGATAACAAACGGCGGAGCGGCGGTCGGCAAGTCCCCGATGATGACCGCCTGGGCCGGGATAATAAGCCCCGAGGACATAGACAACCTGGTGGCGCACATAAGGCAGAAC
>VXTZ01000024.1:0-3877 GCA_009837205.1 Candidatus Dadabacteria bacterium
GTTCCACCCACTGGCGGTGGTCTTTCACCCGCAGTACCCTCAGACCCTGCCCCGGATTCTCCCTGCGGAGAAAACGACAGGAAATACCTTGAGAGGTTCTACGAAATGACAAACGGAGAAGGTTGGGATCGGGATGAAAACTGGAGGAACTCCGAAGAGCCCTTGGGGGAGTGGTTTGGAGTAAAAACAGATGAAGACGAAAGCATTGTATCCCTGCGTCTTGCGGATAACAATCTCTCGGGAGATATGCCAACAGAAGAACTTCTGTGTCTTAATGAAAACACGGAACTCAAGGAGCTTGCCCTCTGGGGAAACGATCTTTCTGGAGAAGTTCCGGAGGAACTTGTACTGGCTGTTGAGAGAGCCGTGTTAAGAGACATAGCGGAAATGCATAACATTAATCCCCAGTGGTTTGAGAACTATGAAGACCCTTTTGACTTCGAGGACTGGCACACAGGCGTTACAACGGATGATGATGGAAGAGTGATAGAGCTTGATCTTACCGAAGAAGGAGTAATAGGAGAGCTCCCGGAGAACGTTTCTCAACTTCGAAGGCTCAGGGATATAATGATAACGACAAGTTCTGAAGACGGAGGCTGTGCCTTAAGCCCCGAAGATTCTTCGGCATTCAGCTTGTTTTTCCTGACTCTTCTTGTCTTTGGAGTGCTGGGGAGAAAAAGAGCGCGGGGCTAAGAATTTCCCGCCTGTTTGGAAATAAACGGTAAGAAATTTTTGGCTTGCGCTTTGGGCGTTTTCTTATCTTCAGGGTTTTTCCAAATTGGGGATAAGCCAAGACAAATGACTTCTTCGCTCGAGCTGCCCCTCCCCGTAAAATCATTGTTCCTTGTCTATCCCTGTGTTAAACTCCTGCTCAAAGAAGATTTTCGAATGAGCAGCACACTTTAAAGTTCGAGCAGTGAATTGTTTTCGGGAGGTTTGCGCCGGATAAAAGCACTTTTCCTCCCATGCTTATAAAACTAGGACAGCAAAAGCCATGAGCACCAGAAGAAAACCTAAAATAAAAACGCCGGAGAGAGACATCCCGTCTCTTGACCTCTCCGCAAGACCGAGAAGAAACCGTAAATCCCCTTCCGTAAGAAACCTGGTGCGGGAAACTTCGCTTCTGCCGGGAGACCTCGTGTACCCGCTTTTTATCCATGATAAAAACGCCGACGAAGAAATAGAATCGATGCCCGGATGCAAAAGGTGGAGCATCCCGGGTCTTGTGGAGGAAGTGAGGCAGTCCCACAGCCTGGGCGTCGGGGCGGTAATGATTTTCCCGGCAATCGAAGACGGTCTTAAATCCCCCTTCGCCGAGGAGTGCTATAACCCGAAGGGTCTTGTGCCAAGAGCCATAGCCGCCATTAAAAAAGAGGTTTCGGAAGTTGCCGTCATAACGGATATCGCCCTTGATCCGTACTCAAGCGACGGGCACGACGGCGTGGTGTCCCCGTCCGGGGAAATACTTAACGACGTAACGGTCGAGGTGCTCTGCAAGCAGGCTCTATGTCACGGCGCCGCGGGAGTCGACATAGTCGCCCCGAGCGACATGATGGACGGGAGGGTCGGAGCGATCAGGGAGACTCTCGACGAAGAGGGCCATACGAACGTTTCGATAATGTCGTACACGGCAAAGTACGCCTCCTCTTTTTACGGACCGTTTCGCGGAGCGCTTGACTCGGCGCCGAGGGGCGGGGACAAAATGACTTACCAGATGGACCCCGCTAACTCAAGAGAAGCCTTGAGG
This sequence comes from Candidatus Dadabacteria bacterium, assembly GCA_009837205.1. Taxonomy (NCBI): domain Bacteria; kingdom Pseudomonadati; phylum Thermodesulfobacteriota; class Candidatus Dadabacteria; species Candidatus Dadabacteria bacterium. Next base: position 1,748 of record VXTZ01000024.1, read on the forward strand.
GAGCTCATTTTGGACGAAGAAGAGGGTGCGGACATGGTGATGGTGAAACCCGCAGGGTACTACCTGGATCTCGTATCCCAGTTTCGGGAGAATACCGACCTGCCGGTGGCGGCCTATCAGGTAAGCGGCGAGTACCTCATGATAAAGGCGGCCGCGCAATCGGGGTGGCTTGAGGAGGAAAAAATAATCCTTGAAAGCCTTCTTAGTATAAAAAGGGCCGGAGCCGACATCGTAATCACCTATTTCGCGAAAAAGGCGGCCGAAATTCTTAGCAGAACCCAAGGGTGAGGAAAAACCCGATCCATCGACGCGCTTTACAAAATTTTATAGTCGTATAGAATTCCCTTTCTCAAAAAAACATTGGACAGACAAGATGAAAAAAGACATTCACCCAGATTACAACTACGTGGTTTTCAAGGATTCGTTCACCGGGCATATGTTCCTTACGCGTTCGACCAGAACATCCGAGGAAACTACTAAATGGGAAGACGGAAACGAGTACCCGCTTATAAGCGTGGAAATCTCAAGCGACTCTCACCCTTTCTACACCGGAAGGGAAAAGCACTATAAAAAAGAAGGCAGGGTCGAGAAGTTCCGTCGCAAGTACCAGAAAAAGTCCGCCGACAAAGAGACCGCGGAAACCGAATCGCAGTAAGAAGGTTTCAGAATCCCTCCGTTTCTGCCATAACCGAGTGAGGGAAGATGTAACTGCAAAAACGGTTTGGTCACTTTTTCTGTATGCTAAGAACGGCAAACGGGGGCTGGCATAATTTCAAGTTAGATATTTAAAGGAACTGCTTCCCGTATTTAATTTCGGATTTTTTGGCTTCAATTCCACGCTCAAGCTCTTTCAGCCATTGTGTCCATTCTCTCACACCATGTGCTTTAGGGCCGAGGATGACTTCGTCAAAGCAAAAGCTTTTGTGGGCATCTAGGTAAAAACGCGGCGGGATTTGCTTGGTATCAACCTTGATTCCATCTTGTTCTTGTGACATCTTTTCATTGTAATAACAGAATTGGATAACACGAACTTCCCGTTCCTCCTTGTAATGGCTTGCCTTGAAAAGGAAGCGGATATTATCGAGCAGTTCGCGGGCAAGTCGTTTTAGTTTATTCTCTTCGTCGTCTCCTCTTTTAGATACATAGCATTCTACATCTTCCAACGACTTTGCCAGTTCGTTCAGTTCTTTGGAGAGTTCCTCGTTCAGCTCTTTTGAGAGCTCCTCGTTGTTCTCGTTGTTTTCCTTGTTCATGTAAAAGATTTCATAAAGAGCTGGTTTAGACTGTTGCCTTTCCTCTGGATCTTTAAGATCGCCTGTCACCATAGACAGTTCTGATTGTAATCGTTGCATGTCTCCGACTTGTTGTTCATAAGTTTCTGCAAAACAAGTTCCTTCGTGCTCGAAAATCAGACAGGCTCCGGCAGCTTCCTGTCCGTTATGTTTCCCATACGTGCGCCATAGAAATAACTCGTCTTTCTCTCCTTGATTACTCGAACCCACCATAACGAAACTTCCTATATAGGCCGGAGATGGATTAGGCGGGTCTTCATCTTCTTCGTAAAAAACTTTCTTCACGTCTGGTTTATATTTTTTAATTATCTCAAAAAACACACTACCTTCTTCCGGGTCATTCATATAAGCCGCATTGTAGAAGCGGAAGTGTTCTCCATTAGCAAGATCTTTAAGCGTATGGAGGGAAGTATAATGAGCGACTTCCCTACCTTCTTCCGGCTCATAGAACTGTTTTTCCTTTATTTTGACGATTGAATCTAATAACTTTAAATATACTTCAAAGGCTTTAGCCTTATCTTCTTCTTTGCCTTCTTTATAGATATCATCAATCTGAAATGCAATATAATTCCGGGGAAAGATGGATTTCAAATCTGGATTGATTTTGTTACTATCCACAAGATCATCAAAGGCTTTGGGAAAATCTCCTTTTAGTTGATATACATAACCGCGAAGAAGATGTGTTTGCGTCCTCAGTGCATCAGGAGATTCTAGCTCCAGTGCTTTATTTGAATCCTCTATTGCTCGGTCAAAGTCGCCTTTGATATAGTACATGAAACCGCGGTTATAGTAGGCCCCTATATAACTGGGATCGAGTTCTAGTGCTTTATCGAAGTCT
>VXTZ01000024.1:3977-54650 GCA_009837205.1 Candidatus Dadabacteria bacterium
TTATCGAAGTCTTCTATTGCTCGGTCAAAGTCGCCTTTGCTATATAGTACGCGAGACCGCGGTTATAGTAGGCAAAAGCTTTATCATGGGGTGATTTCTCTAGTTCAACTATTTCCGCGCATATAGGTATCAGTTCATCCCAATTTTTTTCGTCGAAAAACTGGTGTGCTTTTTGTTTCAGATTTTCTAGATTTTCCTTCATTGTCGTTTTAATTTCATGAAACAGATTTTATGCATACAGAAGCTACTCTCTGTCTTTTTTATGCGAAATTCAACAGTTAATAAAGGCTGCCCGGGTTATTGTGGTTACAAAAATGATCTGATCAAATGACAAAGATGGTTTTGGTTTGATTTCTTGGTCATTAGTCACCAGATTCAGCAATCCCGAGAACTTTTAACTTTGAACCAGCTTCCGCAAGTGGTTGTCTTAAAGCCTTTTCAAACAAAGTCATATTTGAGACAAGCCATTGAATCATCTCCGGCCAGTTATCTCTGTTATAACCGTCGAAAAGCTTGCGAAATTGGATTCTTGATGCTTTTCTGCCTTCTTTGTGGTTCCAGATAAGTTTCTTACCAAAACTTCCTTCAATTTCAGCTTGCTGGTCTTTAAGTTCGCTAAAAAGAAAATCGTTTTCTTTAGCGTTGCTACGCATGAGAGAAAGTTCTACCCTCACCTCTTTTTTACCAAATATAAGAACGAATGGACAACTGGACACGCCTGAACCGGCACTCAACCAATGGTCCTCACCCGGACTGAGGTTGTTATAAAGCTTGCATTCAGAAATTCTGAAAGACTCTAGTGCTTTTTTCCAAAATTCCAGCCTTATGACATGTCGATCTTTACGTAGCGCCTCAGTCGATTTCTCTTCTTCTTCTTTAGTTTTCATGATAATCATGAACTCTTTGGCTTCAGGCGTAGGTATGATCTGGTCTATACTAAGCAATAACTGTTCGCCAAAAACATATGGTTTTGCCCTGAAACACTGTATGGAAATTCCTTGCCCGAGTAGCCACAATGCGGTGTTTGTCACTTCCTTAGGAAAATTAGCCGCCACAAACATCAGTCGCTGGCTATTGCCTATGTTTATCTTTACTTCATCGATGTCAGATGCCTCCAGGAACTCACAAATCAAGTCCTCGGCATTGTCATCTTCTTTCAAGTATTGGCGGAAAATCTCAACAATCTGAAGTTTGGTTAAATTGGCACAATATGATGCATATTTAAGTGCCTGCCAGACCACATCCTTGCCGCTGTCATCAAGCTTGTTCTCAATGACGACCAAATTCCCGTTTTTGTCTAAAGCCAACAGATCCAACCTTTCTCTAGTCTCGGCAAAACCATCGAACTCTTTTTGTATTATTAAGAGTTCTTCACCTAGTGCGTCAGGCCGATGAGCCAACCACTCCTGAAGATTTTTCCTTTCCGTAAACCCAAGTTCGCCGAAGCCTTTAGCCTGTAAAGGGATAATCCGATTTGAAATTCTGTCAATTTGAAACATGTCAGTAAGGTCTATATTTGAGCAAAGCCCTGCCTCACCTTGTCCTCACCCCTTCGCTTTACGTTCTCCTCAAGAAGCTTTCGCCTCTTCTGCTCTGCTTCGTGTGGTTTCACCTATCCCCCTTTTCGTAGGTTTTCAGATTTATAAAGATTACTGAACTGGCCCGTTCGACTCAAGAAGTCAATTTCTTACAGGAAAGGTTCTTTCCAAGCATGTAGCGTTAAAATACTAAGTAATATCAGGAAACTATGAGCGCAGAAAGAGTGATGGAACCATTTTTGTCGTTTGATGAAACGAGCTCTCAAACTATAGAAGATCCAAGTCCACCCTGCCCTCAGACTAGCGCAATGATGAAAAGGCGGGGGAAGGGATACAGCGTACGGTTCCCAGAACCTATGGGATAAGCATCTCGAAGCCGCCGCTTGTATACCTTTAAAAACCGGTTCCGCTCAGTATCGGGCAGACCATTTAGGATCGGGCGAAGACCGCTGCCCATAACCCATTCAAAAACAGGATCTTCGCCTTCCAGCGCATGGAGATACCGCGTTTCCCAGATATCAAGGTGTCGCGTACAGGGAGAAAGGATATCGTAGTAGAACTCTGAATCCTCAACCCACTTGTTTGACAAGGCGTCAAGAAGTGAGACCTCGCCGACGGGCTTCCCGTCGGGACCACCATCTGCCAACGTATCCCGCATCAGGCGGTGAGACGGAAGGTCCCAGCTAAGCGGCATCTGGACCGCAAGGCAACCTCCCGGGTTAAGGTAGCTCACCAGGCGCGTAAACAGCTCAGAGTGGCCGTCAACCCAGTGCAAAGACGCATTGGAATATATAAGGTCCGGGCTCTCCTCCGGCACCCAGCTGCGGATATCGGCGTCCGCCCAGTGTATGGTTGACGGCTCCGCAGCCGCCTCGGCCAGCATCTGCGGTGAATTATCGATACCGTATACCTTGGATGAGGGCCAGCGCTTCGCCAGAAGACGGGTTATGTGGCCCGAACCGCAACCCAGATCATAGATCACACCTGGCGCCTCAAGGGGTATACGATCCAGCAACTCAAGGGCTGGTCGCAGACGCTCCTGGGAGAACTTCAGGTACTGATCGGGGGTCCAGCGCGTTCCGGCAACTTCACCTTGGTGCACTCTTTGCGACATGCGATTTCCTCGCTCCACCCCTCGGATATGTCCGCACGGTTTTTGTGCGGAGTGGTCAGCTACGTCGTCTTTTTAACTTCAGGAACTACGATCAGTCGCCGCTCAGGTAACTTACCACGTCATCCTGAATGGACTCGTCCACGAGTTCCCTCCACTCCTCATTGCCGCTTGCTATCGACTCGCGTATTTTGGTAGCCGATATGAACCCTATGTTCTCAGGCGGGAAAAACTCGTTCATCTCGTAACCGACTCCCCTGCCCCAGTTTACCGATTCAATGTCTGGAATCACCATCACGACTACGTCATCGCCCTTGCTCTCGTGATATTTTCTAATCATTCCGACGGTCTGTTCCGTGGTGAAGGGGTTTTTCGGGTCGGGAGGAATATCCCTTACCATTATCAGGCATGGAACTCCGTTGTCGAGTTTCTGCCTGACAAGGCTTATGTGCCCGGCGTGGTATGGCTGATACCTGCCGATGAATATCGCTCTTCTGGAAGGAGAAGGCTTTATGTCTGGATGACCGTGATTTTTACATTCCCAGTTGCTCATTATTTACCTCGTCGAGTGGATTAAAAGAAGATTTTTACTAACTGAAAGACGCACGGATTATACACACGCCCGGATTTTTTTCAACAGCGATTAATAAGGGGACTGCAGGCGCCAAAGCTTCAGACAGAAGGCATATGCGCCTTTTTCTCCGAAGTGCCCCCAAGCAGATCGATAAAACCACCGAAAGTCCGCCTGCTGAGATCGGAAAGGGCATCTATGTGTTTTGGAGTCTCGGACCTTATAACGTCGGGATTTATCTTGCCGCCGAGTTCTTCGATTTCCTTTTTGTTCACCGGAGTGACTAGCCAGCGCTCTATCATGGGCGCGTCTACCTCGAGGTGGAACTGAAACCCGTACACCTTGTCTCCGTATCGAAACGCCTGGTTCGCGCACGCGGGGGAAGTGGCCAAGTGCACGGCGCCCGGTGGAATCTCAAAAGTATCCCCGTGCCACTGAAAGACCTTCTCAACCGCGCCGAATGCGCCCATAAGACGGTCCTCTCCCCCCTCTTCGGTAGGGGAAACGTCGTACCAGCCGATCTCTTTTTCCGGGTTCTTGCGAATCCGGGCTCCGAGGGCCTTGGCAATCAGTTGCGAACCGAGACATACGCCGAGCACCGGAGCGTCCATTTCGATAAACTCCCTTATGGACTCGGTCTCCGGTACGAGGTAAGGATACTCCTCGATCTCGTCCACGTTCATCGGCCCCCCCAGAACAACAAGACCATCGTAATTGCGGAGTCTGGGGATCTTGTAGTTTGAACGGCCGAAGTTTACGTAACGTATCCTGAAACCGGCATCCCTTAGCATCGGGTCAAGAGTTCCCAGTATCTCGTGGGGGACATGCTGGAAGACAAGCAGTTTCGGCATGAGGCAGGATTTTAACCACTTTTCCAGCCCCTGTCATTTCGCCGGACCGGGGACAGTTCAGATCTCCCACTTGCCACGCAGGGTCTTCTTCCCAAGAGAGGATTCAAGCGCGGACAGAAACTCCTTTCTTGAGATTTCTCTTCCTCCGAGAGTCCTCATATGATCCGTCGGAACCTGGGAATCTATGAAATCAAAACCGGATTCCCAGCATCTCTGCGCCAGATGGAAAAGGGCCACCTTGGAAGCGTCGGTTTCAAGGTGAAACATCGATTCTCCGAAAAACGCGCCACCGAGAGACACTCCGTAAAGACCGCCGACAAGCTCTCCCTCCCGGTAGGTCTCAAAAGAATGGGCATAACCCAGTTCATGCAGTTTCCCGTAAGCCGCCTTCATCTCCTCAGTTATCCAAGTCCCGCTCTGCCCTTTCCTCTGGACCTGCGCGCAGTTCTCAACGACCGCCACGAAATCCGTATCGGCCCTCACTGAGAATTTCCCGGAAGACACCGTCTTTAAGAGGGTTTTTGAGAACCTGAAGTCCCCCGGGAGAAAGACCATCCTCGGATCGGGAGAGAACCATAAAATGGGGTCTTCCTCGGAATACCAAGGGAAAATGCCGTTTTCGTAGGCCAAAAGAAGCCTCTCGGGAGAAAGATCCCCTCCGACCGCCAGAAGCCCTCCCGGCTCCGCTTCGGATGGATCAGGAAATCTTATTCGGGAGTCGAGAAAGTAAACGGTCATCGGTTCCGGATAAAATCTTTTTAGCGTGACGGCCGCTCACTCAGGAAAATCCCTCGGGTTTGCCAATTCACTGAAGATCCTGCTTTCCCCAGGTCCTTTCGATAAAGCCAGCCCTCCCCGAACCTATTTTGTAATTGCCGTAGTGAATCGGGTTTTTCTCGTAGTAATTCTGGTGGTATTCCTCTGCCCTGTAGAAGGAAACGAGCTTCTCTACCGAGGTGACTATCGGCTTTTTGAACTTGCCCGACTCCTCGAGTTTCTTTTTCGAGAGAAGGGCTTTTTCCTTCTGCGAATCGTTATGGTAGAAGATAGCGGTTCTGTAGTGCTTTCCTCTGTCGGCGAACTGCCCGTCCACTTGGGTAGGATCAATATTTATCCAGAAAGTCTCAAGAAGGGTTTCGTAGTCTATCTTCGCGGGATCGTAAACAACCCTTATAGCTTCTGCGTGGCCCGTTCTACCCTGCCAGACCTGCTCGTACGTAGGGTTTTTCTCCTTTCCGCCCGAGTAGCCCACCACCGTCTCGACAACCCCGTCGAGGCTGTCAAAAGGAGGCTGCATGCACCAGAAGCATCCTCCGGCGAAAGTCGCTTCCATGTAACCGCTGTTTTTCCCGCTTTCCATGTCTTTAACCTCCCCTACACTTTCGTTGTACACGGGAAAAGCCGCACCCGCAAGCACAACAAGCATCGGAACAAAAACCCTGGACCAGAAATCACGTCTCATTTTTCCTCACACCAAGCAAAAACCGGGAAATTTCGACTCCGAGGACTCGTAGAGCCGCCCCCAGACAGGAATCAGTTATACACCCTTATTTCGTTATAAAGCGCGTCTCTCTCAACGGGAACGTACCCCGAATCCCGGATCATCTTTATCATGAAATCCCTGCTGTGACCCACTTCAGAAGGGGCGCCCGCGTCGTGTATGATCTTTTCCCTCATTATCGTTCCGTCCGCGTCGCTCGCGCCGTAATGCAGCGCCACCTGAGCCGCTTTTTCCCCGAGGGTGATCCAGTAGGACTTTATGTGAGGGAAATTGTCAAGATAGAGCCTCGCAAGCGCGTGAACCTTCATGTCGTATGAGGCTGGAAAAGGCTTTATGTCTTTAAGACCCGTGTTCTCCGGCTGGAAAAGAACGGGGATGAACGCAAAAAATCCGGGGGACTCGTCCTCTATTTTTCTAAGCCTCTCCATGTGGTCAACTACGTGGAAGGGTTTTTCAAGATGACCGTAGAGTATGGTGGCGTTTGTAGGGATGCCAAGTGTGTGAGCCAAGCGGTGGATTTCCTCCCATCTTGTCGCAACCGTCTTCGGGGCGCAGATCTTCTTTCTCACCTCTTCGTGCAGTATCTCCGCTCCCCCGCCCGTAAGTGCGTCAACGCCCACGTCTTGAAGGGCGAGAAGCACATCCCTCAGGGAAAGGCCGCTTATCTCAGAGAACCAGTCGATCTCAACCGCGGTGAAGGCCTTTACGTGAATATCCGGGAAATGGCGCTTTATCATCTTCACTATGTCCAGGTAATGATCGAACTCCCAGTCAGGGTGAAGGCCACCAACTATGTGAACCTCCCTCATCTCCTCGCTCAGCATGGAAAGCATCTGCTCGTCTGAGAGCTCGTAGGCGTTTGCGGACTTCTTCGTGGTCCCGAAAGCGCAGAACCGACATGATATGGCGCATATGTTGGAAGGGTTTATGTGGCGGTTCACGACGAAATAGACCTTTTCCCCCGATTTCTTTCTCTTAACGTAATCCGCCATCATGCCGACGGTGTTAAGATCGGGGGAATCAAGTATCGAAAGCCCGTCTTCAAAGGAAAGCCTGCGGCCCTCGGCGACCTTCTCCATTATGGGGAGCAGGTTCGGGTCGGTGCAGAAACTCTCGGTCAGCTCCAGTACTCGCTCCATCTCGTCTCAACCTTGTCCTTTATATCCTCCGACATCTCTATTACCGGGGGATACCACTGCTTCACAGTGGCGTCGATTCCCATCCTGCCGTCGTAAACAACGGCTGAACCCCGAAGTTCCGTATGTTCGAACAGAACATCCAGATAAGGATCAAACCTAGTAAAGATACCCCAGATAAGCTCCATGTCATCAGTTAAATCTATATCCGGGCTCACAAGAGCGATTATGCGCACCCCTTCAAGGCCCGGAGTCTCAAACAGCCTGCGTATCATCTCTTTGGGATCGGTCCGGGATTCATCTATCCGGACGGCGCAGAAACCTCCCGCAAGGAGCCTGAATCCCGTTATCTCCGGGTGTTTTTCCCTGGGATCGGGAACCTCCCTGGCGTAGGTTTTTCTCTCCGGGGTGTTTTTCCTTACTGCGTTTATTCCCATCTTGCTTCCCACGTTAAACTTGTTGCTCGTAAAATCAAGGGTATCCAAGGGAGCCCACTGTATCATGAGGAAATCCTCCCTGGGATCGAAATTCTCCCCTATTTCGTGAAGCACCGCGGAGAAATCCCTGGGGTTAACATCGCTTGAAACGCAGATCATGCACTTTGTGAGAAGGAGCTGCCCTGTTCCCCAAAGCGCAAGCATGGCCTTTATCCCGCCCTTGGGATAGCGCTCGTCGACTGAAACCGCAAGCAGGTTATGAAATCCCGCCTCTGGGTAAGCCCACATGTCCTTTACCTCGGGCTGTATTATCTTTATAAGAGGGGAGAACATCTCGCCGGCTGCGATCCCAAGGTAGAGGTCTTCCTGCGGAGGCTTGCCGACCACGATGGAAGGGTACACGGGGTTTTTCCTGTGGGTTATCTCGCTCAGATTAAAAACGGGGAAATCTGCCTCCATCGAGTAGTGACCGAAATGATCGCCGAAGGGCCCTTCCTGCCTCAGCACGTCCCTCGGAACGGAACCCTCGAGTATGAATTCCGCCTCGGCCGGGACGTGAAGTGAAATGCTCTTGCCCTTCACCATGGGCATCGGGCTTCCGCGAAGATAGCTCGCAAACGCGAGTTCGTCCATGCCGTCTGGGAGCGGAGCGACGGCGGAGAAGATCATCCTGGGGTCTCCTCCGAGGATCACCGCGGCTTCGAGGTCTCTTCCCAGTTTTTTCGCCTCGTGGTAGTGCGCGGCTCCTCCCTTGTGCGCGTGCCAGTGCATCCCAGTAGTCCTGTTGTCATATACCTGAAGCCTGTAAATCCCGAGGTTTCTTGAGCCCGTAGCGGGATCCCTCGTCAGCACAAGACCAAACGTGACGAACTTTCCCCCGTCGCGCGGCCAGCATTTCATCACGGGAAGCTTCGAGAGATCGGGTTCGGTTTCAACCTGCTGAACGTCGCCGCGCCTTACCTTCTTAGTTCTCATGGAAAGAAGACCGGTGGCCTTTGGAAGCACGGAAAAAATCCCCCCTATCGAGGGAGGATTAACCTTGCGGAATATCTCGACGAGTTCCTCGCCGACCGAGGCGGGTTTTCTGCCAAGCGCAAGCTCCACCCTCTGCTCCGTGCCGAAGAGGTTTATCACCAGGGGAAAATCTGATCCTTGGACGTTTTCAAACAGAAGGGCGGGGCCGCCTTCCCTTACAGTCCGCGACGCTATTTCCGTTATCTCAAGCTCAGGGGAGACCTCAGTTTTTATTCTCTTCAGGTCGCCTATGCTTTCAAGATGGCTTATAAAGTTTTCGAGATTCCTAAAACCTTTTGGGGGCATGAGAAAAGACTACTCCAGTTCGTCCCTCCTCCATCCCCTGCCGGTATCGACACCCACGAGGCCTAAAAGCTTGTCCACGTATCCGCTCACCACATCGGAGATCGATTCGGCACCCATGTAATCAGTCGGAGAGATCGGCGCGATAACGACTCCCTCGCGGGAAAGCTTAAGGGCGTTCTCAAGGGCGATTGTGCCAAGCGGCGTCTCCCTGAGAGCGATTACGAGCCTTCTTTTCTCCTTTAGCGCCACGGCCGCTATTCTCGTTATGAGGGTATCGGCTATGCCGTTTGCGATCTTGGCAAGCGTTGATACAGAACACGGCACTATGACCATGGAATCGAAATGGTTGCTTCCCGATGAAAAAGGAGACGCGAGGTCAGAATCACTGTAAATATCAGTCACCCAAGGCCGCAGTTCCTCAATCTTTAGGCCGAGTTCCTCGTGAAGGACTCTTTTGCCCCACTTGCTCGCCACCAGATATTTCTCATCAGGGCATCTTCTAAGGAAATCAACCCCGTAAGCGACTCCGGAAGCTCCAGTAATTCCGACTATGGTTCTCATGGTCAGGGTAAGTATATACCCGCGAGGGTGAAAAACAAAACCGCGAAACCTATCAGGATGTTGGTTCTGAAAAAAGCGGAATCCACCTGCCCGAAGCTTCTGTGCTCAAGGTAAAGGAGGTAGCCGCAGAGTAAAAGCGGCAAAAGCGCCAGGAAGCCGCGAAACGAAAGAAGGTAAAGAAAAACAAGCGAAACGAACGAAAGCAGATGGGAGATTCTGGAAACAGAAAGCGCTTTCTCTTTGCCGAAACGGGCGACAAGTGAGTAAATTCCGCGGCGGCGGTCAAACTCCTCGTCGGCCGTGGCGTATATGATGTCAAACCCCGAAATCCATAGGAAAGTGAAAACCGAGAGCATGATTGCCGGAAGCATCTCCTCAAAAGAGCACCTCACGGCAAGCCATCCGCCAAGCGGACCGAGCGCAAGGGAGAGTCCCACACCGAAATGACAGAGGCTAGTAAATCTTTTCATCAGCGGATAGACAGTAAATGCCACAAGCGGAATCGGGGAGAGAAGGAAGACAAGCGGACATATAAGATAGGCGCAGACAAAGTAAAGCAGGGCTCCCACAGCCGCCACGGCCACGGCCTCGCCCATGCTCATCTTGCCCGAGGGAAGCTCTCTTTTTTCGGTTCTCGGGTTCTCCCGGTCTATTTCCCGGTCAAAAATCCTGTTAAGCGCCAGAGCGGCGGTTCGCGCCCCTGTCCCCGCAAGGACAATCAGCACGAAAAGCCGGACACTGAATATCCCGCCGGCGGCCAAAAAAGCGCCCGCGAAGATAACCGGAAGGGAAAAAAACGTGTGCTCTATTCTAAGAAATCCCGAGAGATTTTTTAAAAACGTCATTTTGTATACGGAATTCTACCGGATGTTTCATCTGCACAAACGGTCTTTCGGGCGGATAGTCACCCGCAGAGAACGTGTCCGCAGCTTACTTTGCCTGTCATCTAAAATAACAGTAATCTTCTCAAACACATCGGAAATTTCAATGGAAATCAACATTTTGAGTCTGGAAACAAACCATGGAAACATGTGAAGCGCTTGTTTTAAGAAAATCAGATTACGGGGAAGCCGATCTAATTGTAACCCTTTTCTCAAGGGAACTCGGAAAATTCAGGGCGCTTGCCAAAAACGCGAAAAAGAGCCGAAAGCGCTTCGGTGGACGCCTCGATTTCTTTAACCGCCTAGCAATCGAAGTGACCCTGAACAAAGGAAGGTTCAATCTCATCGGGGACGTGACGCTTAAGGAAAGCTACAGGGAAATAACAGAGTCGGTTGACTCTTTCGTCGCGGCAAACCGAGTTTTGGAGCTGCTTGATTTCCTAACCCCCGAACAGGAACCCGCAGACAAGCTGTTCGACCTTGTGACAGACACCCTGGGGTTTCTCTCGGAAAAACGGGAACCGCACTCCGTTTTTCTCATTTTTCTCCTCCGCGCGTTAACCCTTTGCGGCTACAGGCCCGATTTCCGCTTTGACAGGGAAAAAGAGATCGCGGGATTTGACGTAGAGAACGGAAAACTCAGCAGTCTTGAGAAAACACGGGGGAAAAGGAACATCTATCCCTTCCACATGGACATAATGAGACACCCGGAAATCATGGACACAAACCTCGAAAAGGTAAAAAACAACATACGGATTCTAATGAGATACACCGAATACCGTACAGGAAGGCGTCTTGAGAAAACCGGGTTTGCTGACGAAACCTAAGCATGAAGCGTAGAGTCTCCGACGGAGACCGCCCGGGTCAGGTCCTGTAATCGGAATTGATTGAGACGTACTTGTGGCTTAGATCGCTTGTGAGAATCGAGTAGGCCGCCTTCCCCTCCCCGAGGCTCAGGGTTACCGTAAAGGACGGTTTTTTGAACACAGAGGCAAACCTTGATTCCGGCTTAGATCTTACCCCTTTTGAAAACACCTCTATTCCGCCAAAATAAAGCTTTATTTTTTCCGGATCGAATTTCACGCCGGCCCTTCCGGCGGCCGCCACTATCCTTCCCCAGTTCGCATCCTCCCCGTAAAACGCGGTCTTAACGAGCTGGGAAGTGGCTATCGTCCTCGCGATCTTCTCAGCGTCCTTCTTGTCCCTAGCTTCCGTAACATTGATCCTGACGACCTTCGTGGCCCCTTCGCCGTCGCTTACCATCATCTCGGCGATCTCTCCGCATAAAGACGAAAGCACGTCTACGAACCTGCCGTAATCCCCGCTTTTCTCCGTGATCTGCTTGTTTCCCAGAACCCCGTTTGCGAGGATAAAAACGGAGTCGTTGGGGGAAGTGTCCCCGTCAACCGTTATGGCGTTAAAAGAACCGCTTGCCGCTGCCACAAGAGCTTTTGAAAGAGCTTTCCGCTGAATATTAAGGTCGGTCATTATAAAACAGAGCATGGTCGCCATGTCAGGACATATCATCCCCGCCCCCTTGCCAATAGCCGAGACGGTGGCGGTCTTCTCTCCCACGGCAAGCTGTCTTGATGCGTACTTGGGAAAGGAGTCGGTCGTCATGATGGCTTCGGCCGCCTCGCGGACATTGTCTTCTCCAAGACCCTTTATGAGCTTGGGAATGGACTTTTTGATCTTCCCGACGCGAAGCCGCTCCCCCGTAACCCCGGTTGACGAAGGAATCACGAGCGATTCATCTATTCCAAGCCGCCCGGAGAGCGTGTTTGCAATTTCAAGTGAGTCTTCGTAGCCCCTTTGGCCCGTGAAGGCGTTAGCATTTACGCTGTTTATTATTAGCGCCTGGCAGAGCCCGCCTGCGATTCTCTCCTGCCCAACAAGCACAGGAGCACCTTTTATCAGGTTTTTCGTGAATATGGCGGACGCGCGGGCCGGAACCGTTGAGAATATAAGCGCCAGATCCCTCTTTTTGTCTTTCTTAAGCCCAGCGGATACACCGCTTAGCAGAAATCCCGGTACGTTTTTCATATCGCAGGTGCCCGCAACTCAGATTTCTCCGAGGCGAATTCAGTCTCGGTATTCAGTATATCCAAAAACAACAGCACGCATGTTATTTACTTAACATGGTCCCAACTATCAAATAATATCAGCAGTGATGGTTGCCTGATTCGGTACGGCCGCTCGCGAGGCATAAACTTCCGCCGGATACCTCCACGGCCTCACTTGGTATTTTAGATCAATGGCTATAATTAAGATTGCCGTCAGGGAGAAAGGAGCGGCTTCAGTTGGTCATGATACGAAAACGTACGAACAGGCAGCTCGTCATGCCTTGGAATCAAATGCCTCAATTCCTTTTTAAGCAGGAAGTCCCATGTCTTCTCGTAAGATCTCTCTAACGGGGAATAGGAGTTAAAGACTTTTGCCATAACCATAGCCCCTTTAAACTGATAAATCAGGAATTGGGGAATCAGCTTCGTATCAACTCCATCTTGAACCATTCCCGCTTTCTCGCAGTCTTCTAAGCTTATCTCAACACCGTGGTTGGTTACCTGGAAAAACTCATCAATAACAGAACGGAATTTCTGGTTTATGGAGCCTTGTTCCAAATCCATCCTTGCAATAAAACTGCCCGTCCGTAAAAAAAGGTCACGCTTAGCGTAAATTCCCTCTGTATAGAACCTGATAAAGCGCTCAAGGGGATCGATATCGCGGTTAAGGAGAATTTCTGATACGATTTTTTTCTGATAATCAACGTGAATTCCGAGTATCTTGAGCCCCAACTCCTCCTTGCTTTCGAAATGGTAGTAAAAATTACTCTTGGAAACCCCCGCCGCCTTTATGAGCATGTCGATAGAAGTTCCATTGTATCCGTAAAAACGAAAAGACTCGTAGGCAGCCTCAATAATTTTATCTTTGTTAGTAGGTCTCATCCTTATATCAACTATTAAACTCCGTAGAAAAGCCTCTGTCAATGAATTCGGGGAGTGATTACAGCATGATACGGAACGGTTGGTCCTTAATTGACGACACTGAGAATCAAAGTGTCGCCAGTTCCGGAAAAACTAACACCGGCGGTCATATCCTGCCCCAGCTCTCACGCAAGGGCAGAATCCCATTCGGGGTGATAAAAACACCCGCAGATACCCTTTCGGGCGAGTAAATCTTACAAGCAGGGAAAGCGCAGTCAGCGTCGAGAGCAACTCCTTTTTGAAGCGCACTCTCTACCCCGGCAAGTTATTTCCCCGCGATCAGGCGGGCCTAAGTCTTTCCACCATGTGCTTATTCAGAAAGAGGGAGGGGCGTTTTGAAAACTCTTAAGTCCAGTGTTATTTCTTTTGATCGTCCGTTCAGCTTGCTTCGTGGCCTGAACCGACAATCTCGCTTATGTCACTGATCCCGCTTTTATCCATGAACTCTAAAAGCCCCCTGTTTATCGAGTTCGCAACCGAAAAACCCTCTCCGCGAAGACCCGTGACCACCTGGAGGGCTTTTGCGCCCGCACAAAGCTTCTCAAGCGCAGAAGCCGTGTCGCAAACGCCCCCGACCCCGATTATCTCAAGCTCCCCGCCAGCGGCGCGGTAGATGTGGGAAATAATCGACGTTGAAAGCGACCTGTACTCAGGATCGTTTCCGCTTATTCCCCCGGGAAGACCTTCCCACTTCTCGCCGTACTTTGCCTTGAGGCCCCGGTTATCACTCGTATTGGTAGCGATTACGCCGGAAATCCCGGAATCGATCACGACCCTGAGGAGCTCATCGATCGCCTCCAGGGAAAGATCCGGGGAGATTTTTACAAACAATGGTTTCCCCGCGCCCGAGGAATCCACAAGTGACTCCGTTACCGCACCTATTATCTCCCCAAGGCGCCCTCCGTCCTGAAGCTTCCTGAGCCCCGGGGTGTTGGGGGAACTCACGTTTATTGCGAAGTAGGCGGCGTCCGTGCGGAATTTCCGCGCGACGGCGGCATAGGCCCGCGGGGCGTCTTCATGGCTTGTGTCAGAGTTTATGCCCAGATTTATTCCCACGGGCATATCGAGGCGGCCGTACCACCTGAGGTTCTCTAAAACAATGTCCATCCCCGGGCTGTTAAGGCCAAGAGAATTAAGGCACACATCGGGGGTTACCATGAACTGCCTGGGCTTGGGATTTCCCCTCTGGGGCCTCTCGACGACCGAACCCACCTCGACCCCTGCAAACCCAAGCGAGCAGAGCGCCCGAAGCGCCTTCCCGGTCTTGTCCCATCCGGCGCCCACGATAAGCGGGTTCTCAAAAGGCACGCCGGCCACGCTAACTCCGAGCCTTTTGTCCCTGACCCTAGCCCCGCCGCTTGCGGCGAACTCAAGGAATCTCAGAGTAAGGCCCGAGAACTCGCAGAGGTGCATGAGTTCCTTTACGTTATGGTGCCACGTTTCTGAATCAAGACGGTCAAGAACCGGCCTTAGAAAAGTTTTATAGATCATGCCTTTTGGAGAATTCTATCCGAACAAGGCGTCGGCAGGCAAAGCCGGCCTTCGGATGGAGCGCAGTTGGGTCAGACATTGAACCTGAAAAACATGACGTCCCCGTCGCAAACCTCGTAATCCTTTCCCTCAAGCCTCATTTTTCCGGCTTCCCTCACCATCTGCTCGGAACCTTCCCTCACGTAGTCCTCGTAGGATATGGTCTCGGCCCTTATGAAGCCCCTTTCGAAATCGCTGTGGATAATCCCGGCCGCCTGGGGCGCCTTGGTTCCCCTCTTGACGGTCCACGCCCTTACTTCTTTTGGCCCCGTGGTGAAATAGGTAAGAAGCCCGAGATTTGAGTACGCGCAGTTAACAAGCCTGTCAAGACCGGAGTCGCAAAGCCCGAGTTCCTCCAGAAAAACTGCCTTCTCCTCGTCCCCAAGTTCGGATATTTCGGCCTCTATCTTGGCCGAAACAATGATAACGTCATCTCCCGAGCCGCTCGCGTGCCCTCTCACCTTCTCGACCTCCACATTTCCTTCGGTCCCCGAAACTTCGTCCTCCGATACGTTACATACATAGATAACGGGCTTTGAACTCAGAAGAAAAAGCTCCCGCATAGTATCAGCACATTCCTCTCCACCGGGAAAATCACGCGCACGTTTCCCCGTCTCGATAAATTCTCTAAGAGATCTTACCGTCTCAAGTTCCCTGATTATGTCCCTGTCCCCGCTTTTAGACTGATTTGCTAGTCTTTCCTCCCTTCTCTCGACCGTTTCCAGGTCCTTGAGGATAAGCTCGTCCTCGATCGTGCGGATATCGCGGATGGCGTCAATTCCCTCCTCAACGTGAACAACGTTTTCATCCTCAAAACATCTGACTACGTGAAGTATCAGATCCACTTCCCTTATATGGGAGAGAAAGGCGTTTCCCCTGCCCTTTCCCTCGGAAGCTCCCTTGACAAGCCCCGCGATGTCAACGATCTCTATGCTTGCGGGGACGGTCTTCGGGGGTTTTACGATATTCGAGATGGCATAAAGTCTGGGGTCCGGAACCCCGACCACTCCTATGTTAGGATCTATGGTGCAGAAAGGGAAGTTGGAAGCGTCCGCGTCCGCGTTTGTAAGCGCGTTAAAAAGAGTCGACTTCCCGACGTTCGGGAGTCCCACTATTCCGCATCGAAGTCCCATATGTCTTTAATTTTCCGCGGCCTGTGAGGAAATGGGGTGGATGACCGGATTTGAACCGGCGACCTCTTGGGCCACAACCAAGTGCTCTAACCGGGCTGAGCTACACCCACCGCTGAAATTTTCATTGTCTACGAGGTAAAAACCGAATCTGTTAATATACCGGCAACCTCGTTAACAGACAAAATCGCCGGGAGAAAGTCGCCAAAAACCCTGCGTCTGCTTTCGGCGCCTCTGATTGCGGTTTAAACACATGACTTCCAAAATCCGACTACATTTAGTATAGTACCGAACATGGCTACCGACACTTCCGCTTTGCGATCAGACGTCCGCTACGAACCTAACGACAAACCGCCAACGCTACTGATAGCCGGGCTGGGACTGCAACTTGCCATTATCACCATATCGGGGATCGTCCTCACGCCGTTAATCGTGATCAAGGCGGCCGGCGGATCTGAGGCTTACATGATGTGGGCGGTATTCGCATCAGTCGTGATCAGCGGGATAAGCACGATACTGCAGGCCGTCAGAGTTGGTCGAATCGGCGCAGGATACGTCCTCTTGATGGGCACCTCCGGCGCATTCATCGCAATCTGCATTACCGCGATCGCACAAGGCGGACCCGCCATGCTGGCGACGCTCGTCATTATCTCGTCTTTGTTTCAATTTGCCTTGGCGAGACGTCTTTCTCTGTTTCGCCGGATACTCACCCCCACAGTCGCAGGTACGGTAATCATGCTGATTTCCGTCACCGTGATGCCAATAATTTTCGATCTCCTGGATAACGTTCAGGATGCCGCACATCCCCAGGCTGCTCCCTTCAGCGCGCTTGTAACCGTACTTGTCATCACTGGCATCGCCCTCAAGGGCACCGGTGTATTTCGACTTTGGGCACCCGTAGCAGGCGTCATTGTAGGATCCATTGTTGGCGGTTTTTTCGGAATTTACGACACGGCACGCATTTTCGAGGCCGCCTGGATCGGGTTTCCGCAAGGAGGCTGGCCCGGCCTTGATCTGAGTTTTGGACCGACGTTCTGGACGCTTCTGCCCGGGTTCATCTTTGTCACCCTGATTGGTGCAATCGAAACAGTTGGCGACTCCGTAGCAATTCAGCGCATTTCGTGGCGACGGCCACGGGCCGTAGACTTTCGTTCCGTTCAGGGAGCCGTGGCTGCCGATGGGGTGGGCAACCTGCTATCCGGGTGTGCCGGCACGATTCCAAATACGACGTACTCGACCAGCGTATCGGTAACGGAACTTACCGGAGTGGGAACCCGGACAGTCGGGGTTGCTGCGGGCATCGTCTTTCTCATCTTGGCGTGCTTCCCCAAGGCGCTCGCCGCAATTCTTGCAATTCCGAGTCCGGTGGCCGCAGGGTACCTAGCCATCCTGGTAGCCATGCTGTTTGTGGTTGGAATGAAGGTCGTCGTCCAGGACGGAATTGACTACCGCAAAGGCATGATTGCAGGAGTTTCATTCTGGGTAGGTGTCGGCTTTCAGAACGGCGTGATCTTCCCTGAGTATTTTGCGGCCTTTGCCGGTGGATTATTGCAGAACGGCATGACGGCAGGTGGTCTCACCGCTCTGCTCTTGACACTTTTTGTGGAAGTCACTGAACCTCGGCGCAGACGCATAGAGCTTCCGTTCCACATCACGACATTGCCGAAAATCCGGGAGTTTCTCCAATCGTTTGCTTCCCACAGCGGTTGGGGGGAGGCGATGGCTGACCGACTTGACGCCGCCAGTGAAGAAACCCTGCTCACACTGCTTGAGCAGAAGACGACATCAGATGAGGAAGAACCCTTGCGGCGACTGCACATTATTGCGCACAAAGAAGGCGACGAGGCTGTGCTTGAATTCATTGCATCAGCCACTGAAGAAAATCTCGAAGACCGGATCGCGCTGCTAGGCGAGCGAGCTACGGAAGCCCCAACTGAACAAGATGTGTCTCTGCGACTGTTGCAGCACATCGCCTCGTCGGTACAACATCAACAGTATTACGACACGGACATCGTCAAGATCCGCGTGAAGGCACCAGCTCCTTCATCCAATTGAGTGGTCAAAAGAGGAGAGGCGCAAGGTTTTAGCTGTGTAAGCCGGGAAATACCGGCGCTCCTGCCGTCCGTCTTCCCCTGCGAAGTCCTCGCGTACCGGCAGCTTAAAAGCCCCTTCTATGCTCGCCTGTACGATCCCTCTCAAAGCTAAAAAACCGCCGTTTTCCCCGACGCCCAACGGGTTCCGGCTGGATATTTGATTTAATCGAGAACTTGTTTATACTAGGCTGTCTTTATTCAATCATAACAGGCATCCGAGGAGTGAAGAACCAATGGGCACCACACTGCACATAAGAGACAACATCGAGCAATCCTATGGGGACGTGTACACGCCGGAAGCACTGGAGGCCCTTGAATTCATGGCCCGCTTCAACGGCGAGCAGAAGGCCCTCATGGAAAAAAGGACCCAGAGAAGAAAAAGGCGCTATGAATCCAAGGAAAGAATAACTTTTCTTGATCCAGATTCTCTTATCCCGCGCACCAATCTCAAGGTTCAGGACGCAAGGGACGGAAAATTCGAAGGACCGGAGATTCCCCACGACCTCAAAACACAGTGGATACAGGGAACGGGCCCAGCGGCAAAACCGAACTCCCCGGTTGAAAAAAGCATAAGAAACGTCGCCTACGCCCTTCTCTCGGGCGCGGACGGGTGGATGTTCGACGGCGAGGATGCCCTAGGGCAGATATCAACGATGTCCCTTGACAATCAGCGCAATCTGAAGCTCGCAATTGCGAGGGACGAAGTGTTCATGAAAACCGCCGAAGGCGTGGCCGGGCAGATGAACAGCTGGGGACGGGATTTTTTCGGACACGACATAATCGAGGACTGGGAAAAGCAGCTTGACTTCACCACCGTTATTTTCAGGGCGAGGGGACTTCACCTGGACGACCGCCACATACGCGACGCTGACGGCGTAGCGCTTTCGGCTTCCGTGGTCGACATGACGCTTTTTGTCGTTAACAACTACAGGGAACTCGCCAAGAGAAACTCATCCATAGTCCTTTACCTGCCCAAGATCCAGACCGCCGAGGAAGCCGCGCTATGGAACGAGATGCTAAGCGCCCTTGAGGGCCACATCGGGCTTCCCGAAGGCACTATAAAGGTATACGTGCTTATAGAGCAGCTCGAGGAAACGTTCCAACTGATGGAGATAAGGGCAGTTTTGGGCAAGCACTTCGCCGGGTTTAACACCGGCAGGTGGGATTACATAAACAGCGTCTCTGACGCCATGGCGTGGGATGAGGATTTCGTTAACCCGAACATAGAGTCGATCACCATGACCTACGGATACATGAGAAACTACGAGGACCGCGTTAGAAGGGCCGTTAATACCCCGGACGTAAACGGGAACTTCGCGCTCTGGCAGGGAGGCATGGAGCCCAACATACCGGTGGGATCGAAAGAAGGGGTCGAGAGCAGCATGGAGAAGGCCTACGCGGGGGCCGTAAGGGAGCAGCAGGAAGGGGCGAGCGGCAAATGGGTCGCCCACTGGAAGATGGTCCACATAATAAGGCCCGTCTGGGATAAGGTCGGCGAGGAGAACCAGCTCGGAAGGGAATTCCCTCTCCTTACCTACACCCAGGAGGACGCAGACGGCCTCATACTTCTTGAGCCCGCCCCGAGAACGATAAGGGGGGCACGCAACCTGCTTAGCGTCGGACTTCAGTACGGAAACGCATTCGGCCAGGGATTCCAGGCCGCGGCGCTCAAGCCCGCCGACTTCTTCGGAAACGACGACATTCTCTACCTGATGGAGGACGCCGCTACCGGAGAGATAAGGCTCAGCATACTCTGGGAGTGGATCCACAAGGGAGCGGAGCTCACCGAGGACGACCCCGAGACCGGGCTTAAGGCCGGGGACACGTTCACCGTCGAGGTCTTCGAGAGGCTTCTTGAGGAAGAGTACGCAAAGCTCCAGGCGGCAAGCGACAGGGATGTCCACGACATCTCCAAGCCCACTACCCTTCCGATAGCGAAGCAGATAGTGAGAGCCTACGTGCTTGACGACGTAAAGGTGCCGTGGTACATAGACCTGCTCAACATAAACCTAAACAACCATGACCACGAGGTGGCCTCGCAGAGAATCGAACTCTACATGACGGAGTTCGCGGGCAATGACACGAGAATCACCGAGAACCTCGATTTCGTAATCTAGGTTCCCGAAGAAACAACCATTTTTATTTTCAGGAGAGCATATCGATGAGCCAGTTAGAAGCTGAGATAAAGAAGACGAAAAGGTATTTCTCAAGCGCGCGCTTTAAGGGAATAACTCGTCTTTACTCGCCCCGCCAAGTGGTGGAGCAGAGAGGAACCATAAGAAGGGACTACTCAATCGCGAAAAACGCCGCGGGGGCGTTCTACAAAAGACTCCGCGAGCTTTTCGCCGAGCGAAAGCAGATAACGTCCTTCGGCCCCTATTCGCCCGGCCAGGCAGTCATGATGAAAAGAAAGGGAATAGAGGGCATATATCTCGGCGGATGGGCCACGTCGGCAAAGGGATCGATCGGCGAGGACCAGGGAGCGGATCTCGCTAGCTATCCGCTTAGCCAGGTGCCGGACGAGGCGGCCCCGATAGTGAGGGCGCTTCTCGCCGCGGACAAAAACCAGAGATACAACCGGGCCAGGATGACCGATAAAGAAAGGGAGCAGACACCCGAGATTGACTACAGCCCATTCATAATCGCCGACGCGGACACTGGGCACGGCGGCGATGCCCACGTTAGAAACCTTATCAGAAGGTTCGTCGAGGCGGGCGTTACAGGCTATCACATAGAAGACCAGAAGCCCGGAACCAAGAAATGCGGTCACCAAGGCGGAAAAGTTCTCGTTCCTTCCGACGAGCAGATAAAGAGACTTAACGCCGCCCGGTTCCAGCTCGATATCATGGAAGTGCCCGGAATAATAGTTTCAAGGACCGACGCCGAAGCCGCCACCCTTCTTGACGGAAACGGAGACGAGCGCGACCAGCCGTTTGTCCTGGGAGCAACCAAGCTCAACATCCCAAGCTACAAAAACGCCTACCTGACGATCCTTAAAAGAATCCACGAAAAAGGCGTAAAGGAGATAAATGGCCACAAGCTCTACAAGATAAGCAAAGAGGTCTATGCGGAAACGGACAAGTGGCTTGAGCAAACCGGCATAGCGTCGGTTATTGACGAGACTATAGAAGCAATGAAGGGGGACACCCAGGAACTTGAAACCGCTTTGGATTCCGTAGTCACCAAGTTCGTTGAGATATGGGAAGAGGAATCCGGCCTGAGCACCTTCGGCGAAACAATAGAGACGCTAATGGAGTTTAACATGGAGCAGGGCATTGAATTCGACATGACCATCGAGCAGTGGAGAGAGTTTGCCAAGACCGCCTCCACTAAAGACGCCATGGAGAAGGCCGATTCCCTGGGAATCGACTACATATGGGACCCCGAGATTTCAAGAACGCCCGAGGGATACTCCCAGGTAAAAGGCGGAATTGAATACGCGATCGCAAAGTCGCTTGCCGTGGCGCCCTTCGCCGACCTGCTCTGGATGGAAACCAAGACGGCAGACCTTGAGGACGCAAGGCAGTTCGCGGACGCCATTCACGAGGTCTTTCCGGACAAGATGCTTGCCTACAACCTCTCTCCTTCCTTTAACTGGGACACGACGGGAATGACCGACGAGGAAATGAAGAAATTCCCCGAGGAGATAGGAAAGCTCGGCTTCGTGTTCGATTTCATAACCTACGGAGGCCACCAGATCGACGGCATGGCCGCCGAAGAGTTCGCAACCGCGCTCATGGAAGACGGCATGCTCGCCCTGGCGCGCGTGCAGAGAAGGCTGAGGCTCATAGATTCGCCTTACAAGACTCCGCAGACCCATGTCGGAGGACCCCGCATGGACGGAGCACTTGTTGCAAGTTCCGGAAGAACCGCGACCACGAAGGCTATGGGCAAGGGTTCGACGCAATTCCAGCACCTGGTTCAGACGGAAGTCTCTATCAAGCTTCTCGAAGAGTGGCTCGAGGCCTGGACAAGACACTACAAGATCAAAGACAGCTTCACTGTTGAACTCAAGCCTCACACCGTGGGAACTTTCGTGCTTGAGTTGAACATCATAAACGGCAACGGCGATAAGGTAGGGGACGTCATATTCGAAATACTGCAGGACAGAAAAGGAGAGAAAATACTGACGGTGAGGGACGAGAACAATTTTGATCCCGCACTTCGCCAGAAACGTCTCGCGACACTGCTTCACCTGTTCCTGATTCACCGTTACAGAACCGATTTCGTGCATTACGTAAGCCCCACGGAAGACAATCTCATGCAGACCAAGGGGATGATGAGGCTCGGAATCTACGAATCGGTCAACACAGAAGTCGGTCACATAATAGTGACCAAGGTGAACGTCGAATACGTTAAGGAGCTGCTTAGCCCCGACCGCAGGGAACTCAAGAAGCTCATCGCAAAAAAAACCGGTAGACGCAAAAAGAAGTAACAGAATGCCGGATTGAAAAGATTCTGTTTTTGTGCGTGCCTAAGGTGAAAAGTGTTCCTTTTCACCTTAGGCACAGCTTTTTGTCCGCTCCTTCCGCGAGATATCGCTCACTGATTAAATCTCACTTCCCGATGACCAGTCCCCCATAGGAGTTATGCGCGGCCATAACAACAAAGTGGGGCAATGGATGGCTTCCCGCCGCTACAGCTTCAAAGAAAAAAGGCGCAGAGTATATTTTTTGTAGTAATCGAGACCGAAAACTGTATTCTAATCTGTTCAGAAAAGGGGCAGTGTCTCAATACGCCTCCTAAAAATACGGCGAGGGTAACACGATGCCGGTTAACGTCAAAAAAACGGTAAGGAAAATAGACAGGGCCGTAAGGAAAGGGAACTGGGATGCCGTGAGGGGCATAACCCAGTCCATGCATCCATCCGAGATAGCGTCCCTTATACAGGCTTCCTCCCAGAAAGAGAAGCATCTCATACTCGAGGCTCTAGACGTGGAAGTAGCATCCGAGGTCTATTTCCAGCTTAACCCCGAGGAACGTGTAAGCATACTCAAGCTCATGGGGGAAACTTCCCTCATCGCGATGGCCGAAGAAATGGAATCGGACGATGCCGCCGACTTCCTGGGAGAACTCGCGGAGGATGTGGCAAAGAAAGTTCTCGAAGCCATGGATCCGGAAGAACGCGAGGAGGTGACGCCGCTTCTAAAGTATCCCCAAGATTCCGCGGGCGGAATCATGCAGACCGAGGTTCTTAAAAGTCCGCATGACGCCACCTCGAGAGAAACCATTGAACTCATAAGACAAATCGAGGAAGAAGACGAAGACGACGTAGAGGACCTGCACATGGTGTACGTGGTGAACGAAACAGGGAGACTCGTCGGAAGAGTGTTCCCGCTTAAGCTCTCAACAGCGGCACCTGATTCTCCCCTCTGGACCATAATGGACCCGGTCGAGATCACAGTCATTCCGGAAATGGACCAGGAGGAAGTAGCCAGGATCTTCAGGAAATACGACGAAGTATCGCTTCCCGTGGTAGACAATGCTGGAGTGCTGCTCGGCAGGATAACCGCCGACGACATACTTGACGTCATATCCGAAGAGGCTGGAGAAGACATATACAAACTCGGCGGTATAACCGGCGAGGGACTACATCCTGTACACACATCCATATACGACAACGTGAGGCTGAGAGCTCCCTGGATAATGCTGGCCCTCGCGGGAGAACTTGTCCTGGCAATTATAATAATGCAAAAATTCCAGACCACTCTTGAGAATTTCATCGTACTCGCAGCCCTGCTTCCCCTGGTCATGGCTACGGGTGGAAACGTGGGGGTTCAGACAAACACCATCACCGTCAGAACAATAGCCGCCGGCGATTTCTTTAAAAGCCAGATAAAAGATCTTCTTCTGGGGGAACTCAAGGTGGGATTGGTTCTCGGGATTATAAGCGGCATTTTGGGTTCCCTGATCGGACTTCTGCTAAATACCGCGGAGGCTGATGTTACAAGATTGTTTCTGGTAATATTCGCGGGAATCGTAGGAGCCACACTTACAACTTCGTTCCTTGGAGTCGCAGGCCCGCTGGTTCTTAACAGACTAAAGATGGACCCGGCGGTATCATCGGGACCGTTTCTCGTCACGTTCAACGATATATTTGGTAGCGCCTTCTACCTTTTCCTAGGCGCTGCCCTACTCTGAAATAGTTGGCCGGTATCTTTAGAAAATTTAACCCGGTATTTCTTTCCATTATGTGTTTCTTATAGGAAATACGTCCGAGAAAAAACTCTGTTGCAGTATTATAATGTACACCTAAGAAGAGAGACTCAAACTCGCAGTCGATCCACGAGAACTAGGTCCAACTATGCTGGATGTACCCTTTATTATTAGATCGCTTCAACAGAAGCCTTGAGTGACGCGTAATGAATTGGCGAAACAGTCTCTATCATTTCAAGTAGGTATTTCACATTATTTTGTGTTTCTGGGACCAAGGCTGGATCAAAACCTTTGCCTGGAGAATGGGATAGATCATTCGCGAATTTAAGTAGAGCTGTTTTCTTGTTTTCGTCGAAATTAACACGCTCAAGTTTGTGATACATGCTTTGACTTCCCGGATAATAGAATTCTAGAAAAGCCTCAAGCACCTTTCTGGCAACATTAGGAATGTGGTACGATCCGGCTATCGTTCCGTCGGACTTAAAGAAATAAAGCAATTTAAATAGATAAGAATACTCACTCTCGTTTTGTAATAGTTCCTTATCAAGGGGTTTGATCGTCGCCTGTCTTGATCCATCAGATTTGAGGTCGCAAAGTAGCATGTAATATTTTCTTCGGATAGAATTTGGCCGAATATTCTTGCACCAATTTAATAAAAGCCTCAAAAAGTCAAAATTATGTGTCAGCAAGAACGCTTGCTTGGCGTTCTTAATCGCATTTTTCAGGAACGAAAATGCCTGGTAAACAGAATTTGAATCCAAGCTCGATACGGGATCATCTATAACGACGATCCCGTTCTGTAAATCAAAATCCTGATCTTCAAGTTGAACAATAAAGTAGATAAATGTGATGGCAGTTTTTTCGCCTTCGCTCAAGCGCTTCGCCGCCTCACCATTTCTAAGGATGCGATACCCTTCTCCTTCAGGTTCGAATTGCAATTCATTTCTGCCAAGAAAGGTCTGTAATAGGTCTGTGAGTCTTGCCGCAGCCTGGGTGGTGTTTGATACTTTTTGGCGGTTTTTGTAAATTCTCTTTTTTAGCGCACCCGTCCCAAGCTCGCCTGTCGCCGAATCACCTTCTTTTATCGCTTCCAATCGCTGATCAATTTCCTTGATCTCCGCATCATAGGCTAGCACATCCTCACGGATCGAGGTGAGATGGTGTGTTTCTATCGCATTAGTGGCTGCGCGCACATGTTTTTCAAAGGATTCAGTCTTGCCATTATGCAAAGCAATTAAATCATTTAGGGCTTCCAGCTTCTTATAAAAAGTAGAAGGATTAATTTCCTTTAAAGTGAATGGAACCTGCTCCGTTCGGCGCTGCAGTTTGTCTTTTAGACAATCATGAAAATTCCCGAGATCATCTAACAAAGTCGTTTTAGCATCTTCAAAGGCCTCAAGATGAGACTGATAATCGCATTGCAACTCATCATACAGTTGCGACTTTATTGGAGTTATAACCGCTTTTACAGTGCTCATAATAAGCTTAGCATCCTGAATTAAACTCTCGATGCGTTGCTTCAATAGTTTGTCAGATTGATTAAAGTGCCTGCCAAGCGCTTCCATGCGCTCGGCAGTGATATCTTGGCCACAATACTCGCACTTCTCAGACGAGTGTTTCTCATGCAGAATTAGGCCTTGCTCAATCCACCCTCCAATATCTGGATTGTCGCGCAGGCGCTGGATCGCTAGCGAGTCCGATGTTTGCAATAGAATTGCTTGTGTTGAACTTTCGAGCGCGGAGATAGCTTGTACTAAGTTTAAGCTCACTGGTCGCTCTTCTGACAACAAATTAACTGTGTCCAGATATATCGCGTCGATTTTTTCCAGAGATTTTTGGCGCAAGGTGGAGCAGTTTTTTGTTAGCTCGGCTTCACTCAGGGAATTCTCTTCTTCCATAGCTGCGAAAGCCGCCTCAGCATTCGGTTTACGATAAGTTCGTGTCACCTGACCACTTGTTTCCGATGCAATAATCCTCGCTATGTCGGTGAATTTCTTTCCACGGAGTACTTCCAATCTTTTTCTTTCATCAGTTTTCGTACGTACTTCTTCTTCAAAAGCACTCAGTGTCTGTTCATCAGTTTGAATTTGTCCAACAAGCGATTTGTTTTCTTTTCCTATAATAAAGATTGGATTTAATTGGCCCTCAATCTCACCAAGGTTTGAATCTATATAGTCAGAATTGAAAACTCGAATCATGCAAGGGTAGTATTGACCCTCTTTGAATTGTCCTTCATCGCTCGTGATCTTGTATTTGAGAGAAGGATAATCATCTGAGTTTCCCACATTAAAGCTTGCAAACATTCTTGAAAGGGTCGTTTTGCCTGACCCGTTCATGCCATAAAGAATATTAAATCGACCAAAATCCTCCAAGTCAGCCGCTTTTTTGTAGTCATAAAATATACCAAGACCATCTATGCGTTCTATGTTTGTCAACATAGCGGATCATTCCTCAATTTCTTTATCTTCAAGAAGCGGTAGTTCTAATCCTTCAATTTCCTGTATCGCTTGTCCCGCAATCCCTTGCAGATCACCATACATGCCAACCGCGCTTTCGATGACACCTTGGATTTGAGCCTCACGCTTGGCCCAAAGACGTGTCATTGATTTACGTTCGCGATCGAGATCGGCCTGCATGTCGGAAAACTTTTCCACGATAGCTTCCACACGGTGTCGGAACCGTGGGCCAGTCAGATATTGGTATACAAGCTCCATCTTGGTCCGCTGTCCTTCAGATGCTGTCTTGGAATTGTAAATTTCGATCAGCGATTGGCGCAGTGCGATTGCCAAAGGCACATAAAACTGAACCCCTGTCACCCAAACGCCATCAACTAGGCCAAATGTGGTTATGTCTTTAGGGAGAGCTTGAGAGATAATAATTGCGATGTCAGCTTTCGCCACACGCTGATCATCTCGTAACTTCGTAAGCCAGCGGCCCGACCAGTTCTTTGTTCGCTTACTTTCCCAAAGTATTGAGCCGCAGGCATTTCCAGTAGCCGAAATGACGCTTTGGATGACATCACCGCCAAACTCCCCTTTCGGAACGGGTTCGATTCTGTCGAGAGGGAATTTAGCTCGGAGCGTCTCTTCAAGGGCAAGTTCCATGACCTCACCTTGAAGCTGTTGCGAGCCTTGCTCAGCCTTGCGCCTTAGGTCTTCTATCTGCTTTTGCATCGAAGCAATCTGTTGTTCTTTTTCGCTCACTTTCAGCGATAGCGCTTCTTCAGCTTCCGCTTTGGCCTTTTTGTGGACGGCAGCAATTGATTCCTGAACACGTTTTTCGACCGTGAGATCAAGCTCACGCTTGGCATCATCCAGTTCACGCTGTTTTTTCAGCAAATTGGCTTGCTCCTTCTGTGCTTCTTTAAGTTTTTCGTTGCGCTCACTGACAAGACCCTGAAGTTCCGCGATCTCCTTTATCTTCCCCTCAATCTCATCAGCCACTGCGGTGCGGGCTTTCTTTTTTTCTTCTTCAGAGATCGCAATGCGTTCGGCCTTTAGCCTTTCAGCAACCTTATCCTCAATCTGCTGCTTGTCTCGCTCAATGTGTTCTTGCTGTTGTCGAATGTCCGCTTCGCGTTTCGCAACTGTGTCTTCTTGTTCCTTGAGCTTGCGCTCATATTCATCCTTGGTTGCTTCAATGAGTGGAGCCGCCAAGCTCTCGGTGAGTTTGATCTCAGTGGAACAGTTAGGACATATTATTGTTGGTTCGATCATGCAACGGGAACCCCCCTTCCAAAATTACGGTCTGCACTTATTGGCAACTTGGCGCGCCCGAGAGGATTCGAACCTCTGACCTACGGATTAGAAGTCCGTTGCTCTATCCTGGCTGAGCTACGGGCGCGAAAAAGACTAAATCACGCACTAAATCACGAAGAAATGGTCGGGGTGAGAGGGCTCGAACCTCCGACCTCAGCATCCCAAATGCTGCGCGCTCCCAGCTGCGCCACACCCCGATTCAAAAATGAGTAATTATAACGACAGGAACCGAAGAAAACAAAACCGCCGTTCCGGCGAAAAGACTCAGGAATCAGAAAGCTTGTGTCTCCTCCAGTACCTAATAAGGCCGCCGGCGTTCATGTGGTAGGGAGCCATGAGATTGTACTTGCGGTAAACATCCTCGCTTGTGCCCTCACGCTCGAATATCTCGTTGAAGTAGGCGCCGAACTCCTCGGTTATCTCCTCATCACTCTTGCCGGCTGATACTCTCTCGCCAATCCATTCAGACCACTCTTCGAGTTTTTCTGAGGCGGCGTCAAGCATGGGACCCACATCCGTGTATCCGCCGAAATGGGTGAGATAAAGAATGTCTGGGGATATTTCCCTCATCTTCTCAATAGAAGCGTTCCACTTCTCAAGGTGTATCTCGGGAGGAGGAGTTGCGGGAATCATGGGCCCGCCCGCCATCAGGCACCCCGCAGTATCCCCGGTAAAAAGTGCGTTCTCAATCAGGTAGCAGTGATGATGTCCGGCATGTCCGGCTGTCTCAACAACCCTTATTTCTACGTCTCCTATGTTGATGACTTGGCCGTCCTCAATGGCAATCACGCTGCTTTGATCCATTCCCCTTACCTCGCCCCAGAGTTCATCCATTTTGTCCCCGTATATCCTTGTGGCGGACCTCATGAGTTTCTCGGGATCAACAAGGTGCGGAGCTCCCACCGGGTGAACGTATATGGTGGATCCCGCCTCGGCGAAATGCCAGGCGGCACCCGAGTGGTCAAGATGAATGTGGGTTACGAACACGTGCTTTACGTCAGAGGGCGCGTAGCCGAGGTCCGAAAGACCGCTTTTAAGATTCTCAAACGACGTGTCGGGACCGGTTTCTATCAGCACCGGCCCCTCTCCGGTCTCTATGAGATAAGACGCTACCGCCTCCGTTGTAAAGAAATTAACGTCAATTATCTTCAGGTCCATTTAGTTATATCCTCCTGCGTTTGTTCCATTCTTAGAATCCGAAACGTAAACCCGCGTGAAAAGTAGTATTGTCGATTGACAACGAGTCTATTAGGTCGCTGCTCCTGGCGATCCCCAGTTTCAGCCTCGCGCTCTCGCCCAAGTTAACAAAACCCGCCACGGCCAACGCGGTATTACCTACACACGGATCTCCATCTTTTACCGGGTAAGAGGTCCCGTTCGTATAGTGACTAAGTCCCATACCCAGTTTTACCCCCGCTACCTTGAAGCCCGCTCCCCCCGTAAACACGCTGATATTATCAATCTCAGAGTACTTTTCATCAAACGGGGTATGCGACGCCGCTACGTCAAACGTGACTTTCTGGTGAACGAGTTCCGGCACCGCGTGAATCGCGAGATTGTTGTTTTCAACCGTGCTGCAATCGCTCGCGGACGCCAGCGTCGGCATAATAGCTATTAAGCCCGCTATCAGGACCAGCTTGATTTTATACACTTCATTGCCTCCTTTCAACTAAATACACCTTTTGGTTAACTTTTTATGATAACTTCTCTGACCTCTGTTTAAAACCGTTGCCCGCAGAGAGTAGAGTCTCCTAAGCGCCGGCTTTCACCCGGCCCGAGTCAACGAGAAACGAGTGGAATTCCCCCCGACGGGGTATCTCGTTCTTATCGGTCGAGGTGACGAACACCTGCCCGGTGAATTCCGAGAGAGTTTTGAAAAGAAAGCTTCTGCGCTTTATGTCAAGCTCACTCGTTATGTCGTCGAGAAGAAGTATGGGATTGGTTCCCGTGTGTTCCTTAAAAAGCCTTATCTCTGAGGCCTTAAGCGCCAGAACCAGGTTTTTCGACTGTCCTTGCGAGGCAAAGCGTGAAGCGTCCTGCCCGTTAAGAAGAAAACCGACCCGGTCCCTGTGGGGACCAACAGTCGTATGACCCCTTTTTCTATCAGAAGGAAAATTCTTGGAGAGCGCTTCCCTTATTGCCTCTGCAATATCCGACCCGCGCTCAAACGAAAACCCGTAGCTAACGCGCGCCGACGTGTCCGATTCCCCGTGCTCCCCGTAAACCTCGGCGAGCTTGCGGTTAAAGCTTTTTATCATCTCGATGCGCCTGCCCACAATGTCGGCTCCGATTCTGGCTATCTGCTCGTCCCAGAGTTCCACGGAAAGCGGGGACACTTTCTCCTTTAATCCGAGCATGTGGTTTCTCTGGCTTACAGCCCTCTGGTAGTCGCGAAGCTGCTTTATGTGGGCTGGGTGGACGGCGCTTACGACGGAATCGAGGTAATTTCTTCTTGCCTGAAGACCGCCCTTAACTATCTCTATGTCCGAGGGAAGGAACAAAACGACCTTGAAGCGGCCGAAATGCTGACTTATGCTCCGCACGGTCTTTGAATTAAGCCGCGTGTGGCGGCCCTCTTTTTTCACGGTTATGTGCACTTCATTGAGACCGTTTGCCGAAAGAATCTCCCCCTTAACGAGCGAAGCTTCGCAGCCGAAGCGCACAAGCTCAGAGTTTTTTGCGCCCGAAAAAGGCCGCATCCCGCATACAAGGTAGATGGACTCCAGGAGGTTGGTTTTCCCTTGGGCGTTTCGTCCGTGGATTACGTTCAGTCCCGTATAGAACGGAAGGGAGAGATTTTCGTAGTTTCTGTAGTTCCTAAGGCTCAGATGTTTAAGCTGCACTTGACTCGCCAACTGTTTTTTCCCGGGGAAAAGCCGCTTTCCCCCTTCCCGCAGGCGCTTTCTTGACCATAAAATTTTAAGCGTTAATATCTTTTTTGAAAGGTACTGACTTATGATATCGCTTAAAATATCGGAAATCCACTCGAGGGACTCGGGCAAGGGTTACGCCAGGATAAGCCCCATAGACATGCAGGAGCTGGGACTTACGTCCTGGGACCTAGTGCAGATAGACGGAAGGAGGAAAACCGTCGTGAGAGCTCTACCGCTTGACGCCGAAGAGCGGGAAATGGGGTCCGTAATCGAAATAGATACTGTAACGAGAGAGAACGCGGGAGTTGAGCTTGACGACATAGTAATAGTGACGAAAGCTGACCTTGAGAAGGCAAGCAGGATAACCCTGTGTCCCAGAAACAAGGCGTTTCTCTACGACCCCGCCAAAAGCAAGCACCTCTGCAACAGACTCGAAGGGCTCGCCGTAACGGTCGGAGACAGGGTGTCGGTCAGGGTGTCCTCCGCCAAAACCGAAGACTTCGACGTGCTTACCACGATGCCTGAGCACTCGGTTGTCATAAGCCAGAAAACCCGCATGGACGTGATACAGAGACCGAGAACCAAGGTGGACGCGGAAAGGGTTTCGTATACGGACATAGGGGGACTTTCAAGCCAGATAAAAAGAATAAA
This sequence comes from Candidatus Dadabacteria bacterium, assembly GCA_009837205.1. Taxonomy (NCBI): domain Bacteria; kingdom Pseudomonadati; phylum Thermodesulfobacteriota; class Candidatus Dadabacteria; species Candidatus Dadabacteria bacterium. The sequence continues at coordinate 35,060 of VXTZ01000024.1, forward strand.
GGAGATTCTCGAGCTTCCGATACGCTTCCCCTCGCTTTTTGAAAAGCTCGGGGTTCAGCCGCCCAGGGGAATCCTTCTGACAGGCCCCCCGGGAAGCGGAAAAACCCTGCTCGCAAAAGCCATAGCGTTTGAAACGGATTCAAATTTCCAGGTAATAAACGGCCCCGAGGTAATTCACAGGTTCTACGGGGAGAGCGAAGCCAAGCTGCGCCAGATATTTGAGAACGCTACCAAGAACCAGCCGTCCATAATATTCCTAGATGAACTGGACGCGATAGCTCCCCGCCGAGACAAGGTTACGGGAGATGTTGAAAAAAGGGTGGTGGCCCAGCTTCTATCCCTCATGGACGGTCTCACGCACAGAGGAAACGTCACCGTTATCGGAGCGACCAACCTTCCGGACATAATCGACCCCGCGCTTCGCCGCCCGGGCAGGTTTGACAGGGAAATCCACCTTCCGGTTCCCGATACCAAGGCCCGTCTAGAGATATTCCAGATTCATTCAAGAAGCATGCCGCTTTCAAACGACGTGGATCTTCAGAGACTCTCCGAGCTCTCAAGCGGCTACGTGGGGGCCGACATAGAGAATCTCTGCAGGGAGGCGGCCATAAATTCTCTTACCAACATTCTGCCGGACATGGAACAGGATTTCGTCTCCAACGTCGCACACAGCTTTCTTGTCGAAGTCGGCATGGAAGACTTCCTTGAGGCGCTTCGAAATATCCATCCTTCCGCAATAAGGGAGATAGTGGCTGAGATACCGAAGACCTCTTGGGATGACGTCGGAGGTCTTGAGAACGTAAAAGACGACCTGATTGAATCCGTCATATGGCCCATGAAGCACAGGAACTTCTACGAGGCCTTGGACGTAAAGTCACCCAAGGGAATATTGCTTCATGGCCCTCCGGGAACGGGGAAAACCCTCCTCGCAAAAGCGCTTGCCAACAGAACGGATGTTAACTTCATTTCCATAAAGGGAGCGGAGCTTCTCTCCAAGTATGTCGGAGAATCGGAGCGCGCCGTAAGGGAAGTTTTCAAAAAGGCAAAGCAGGTTTCTCCCTGCATAGTGTTTTTCGACGAACTAGACGCCCTTTGCCCGAGACGCTCCGAATCTAACTCGACCCGAGTGAGCGAAAGGGTGGTAAGCCAGCTGCTCGCCGAGATTGACGGGGTTGAAGAACTCCCGGATGTGCTGGTGCTTGCCGCGACAAACAGGATCGACATGATCGAACCGGCGCTTCTGAGACCGGGAAGATTCGATCTGGTGGTTGAGATTCCGACTCCGTCAAAACAGGAAATTCTCGAGATCCTCAAAATCCACACCCAGAAAAAGCCTCTCGGAACGGACGTGAAACTCACCGCACTTGCGGAACAGCTTGAAGGCAGAACTGGAGCGGACATAAAGCTCGTATGCAACAGGGCATCTTTGCATGCGATAAAAGAACATCTGGGGAAAAACAGGAAAGTCATCAAGCTCTGCAGAAGACATTTTGACCTGGCGCTTTCGGAACTGCAGAAAAGAAACGCTTAACGAAAGCCGCTATTGGGACAGGAGTCGCCTTGGAAAGCTCTTTTCTTTTTCTTCATAGCATCGTTCCCGAAATATGGTTTTTCATTCTGGGAGCGGCACTTGGAAGCTTCGCAAACGTCTGTGTAAGGAGAATTCCAGCCGGAGTCTCGATAGTCTCTCCGCGTTCCCGCTGCGCAAGCTGCGAAACCCCCATAAGGGCCCTTCACAACATTCCGATCCTGAGCTGGCTATTGCTAGGAGGCAAGTGCGCCTACTGCGAAGAGCGGATATCGGCCGAGTACCCGCTTGTAGAAATTCTCTGTGCGGTGCTGGCGGTTTTCCTCTACAGGGAGTTCGGAGTGTCGCTCGAAGTGTTTTTCTACCTGGCGCTCTGCACGGGACTTGTGGCCATAACACTGATAGACATAAGACACCTGATCATTCCCGACATGGTAACGCTTCCCGGGATAGCGGCCGGGGTTTTGCTAAACGCGATCAGAACCGACTGGGCAGCCGCGGCCGAAGCGGTTTTTTTCTCCGGCCTTGCGGACTTTCTGCCCGCGACGGCCAGTATCGCCATTTTTAATTCCATAGGGGGGACGCTGCTCGGAGGAGGCGCTTTCTTGCTGATCGCCATGGCATATAGAAACTTGAGAAAAAAAGAAGGAATGGGAATGGGCGACGTAAAGCTCGTAGCGATGCTGGGAGCTTTTTTCGGAATGTGGGGGGTGCTGGTCATAATATTTCTGAGTTCCATCCTGGGAACCCTTATCGGACTCTCGGTTATAATACTGCGCAAGAAAGATCCGGGACATGCCATAGCCTACGGCCCCTTTCTTTCCCTCTCGGCCTTGCTTTACCTGCTCGGAGACGATCTTTTTCTCCTTGCCGGAATAAACATCGGGTCGCCTGGGTAGAGCCATGAAAAGAATAATCAAAAATCTCTTTCTTCTGATCGTCATAGTTGTCGCGGCCAAGTTCCTGTTCACGGTCTTCGGAAAAGACTTCTCGACCGTACACTCAGAAAAGGTGATTCTTGGGGACTGGACGCAGCAGGAAATAGAAACCCTGATGGAACAGGCAGCCTTAAAGGACGGTTCCGCCGCCAAAATAGAATTTCTCTCGGAGAAATTTCTCGGAACTCCCTACGCGGGAAACACCCTTGGTGGAGCGAGCGGCGAGACGGAGCAGCTTACACTGGATCTCTCAGGGGTTGACTGCTTTACCTATATCGACTACGTGGAGTCGCTCAGGCTTTCGCAAAGCTTCGAGGAATTCAAGGAAAAACTCGTGAAAACGAGATATAAAGACGGCGCCGTGCGGTGGGAGAACAGGAAACATTTTTTCTCCGACTGGGTAAACGGAGACCATAAAAACGCCCGTGATGTAACCCGTGAAGTCGGGGGCGACGCAACGGCAGCCGTGACCAAAGAGCTAAACAGAAAAACAGACGGCTCTTCCTGGCTTCCGGGACTTGCAACAGCAAAAAGGGACGTAAGCTATGTCCCCTCTGAGAAGTTAAGCCCGCCAGTTCTCCAAGAGATAAAAACGGGGGACTACCTCGGGATCTACTCCGATAAAGACGGCCTTGACGTCTCTCACACGGGAATAGCCGTTAAAAAGGACGGCGTAGTTTACCTGCGTCACGCTTCCACGGTACACGAAAAAGTGCTTGACGAGGAGCTTGCCGCCTACATGAAAAACAAGCCCGGACTTTTGGTATACAGGGTAAAGTAATGGGTTATGTGGTAGAATCAGAACTGTTCCCGGACGGGGCATGATTGCAATCAAGGAGGCGGTTTAATGTCTTTACCTATAAACGTAAAGGAACTCACAGGATGTCTCAAGGAAGTGAAGAAGGCGCAAGACTCTCTTGACAATCTTCTTGACTTCGTGGACCTCATGAAAAACGTAAAGGAATCTTTTCCGGGAGATGTCGCAACCCCGGCTGAGAAAATCAAGGAGATTTCAAGGGCCGCCGCTCCCTACATAAAAGAGATAAAGGCCATTTTTGACGGGGAGCTCAACAAGCTTCCGATAAACGACGAAGAGGTTGCCGACGCCGCGAAGAAACTGGTGCTATATCACGGAGACCACATGCAGGTTCTCATCTGGGCCGAGCAGCAGAAGGCGAACCATGAACCGGATTCCTACTGGTGGAGATACTGGGACGGTATAACGGGAAACGTAAAAAAGGACATAGCGGAACATCAAAAACAGCTCTAGGGCTTCGCCCCGGAGGGGGTCGTCCGAAAAATCTCCAGACCATCCGCAAGACCGAAGCCCCGGCGAGATGATTCTCACCCGCCCAAACCAAAATGCAGTTTATAGACGAGGCGAAAATAACCGTTATATCAGGTAACGGCGGCAACGGATGCGTCAGCTTCAGAAGGGAGAAGTTCGTTCCCAAGGGAGGCCCCAACGGCGGCGACGGCGGCAAGGGGGGAGACGTGGTGGTGGTCGCTGACGCGAATATGTCCTCGCTTCTTGACTACAGGTACAAAAAAGAATACAAAGCCCGGAACGGCCAGCCCGGAAGGGGCAAGGACCAGCACGGAAAATCGGCTTCCGACCTGATCATCCCAGTTCCAGCGGGAACCGTGATAACGTCCTCTGAAGACGGGGAGACGCTGGCCGACCTCATCGAGGACGGCGAGCGCTTTACCGTGGCTAAGGGAGGAGGCGGAGGCAGGGGAAACTCAAGGTTCGTATCGCCGACTAACCGGGCGCCGAGACAGGTAGAGAGCGGGCGCCCCGGAGTGCGTAGGGAAATAAGGCTCGAACTTAAGGTGCTTGCCGACGTTGGCATCCTCGGGTTTCCAAACGCGGGGAAATCAACCCTCATATCGAAAATCTCGGCTGCGAGACCCAAAATCTCGGGCTATCCTTTCACGACTCTTGTTCCCAACCTCGGGGTAGTAAGCTACGGAGACCATCAGTCTTTCGTAATCGCAGATATCCCCGGGATCATCGAGGGGGCACACAAGGGACTTGGGCTGGGTATTCAGTTTCTAAAACACGTGGAGAGAACCCGCCTTCTGGTTCACATGCTTGACCTTGACCCGATTTCGGGGAGGGATCCCGTAGAGGACTTTGACAAGATCAACTCGGAGCTAAAGGAGTACTCGGCGAAGCTTGCCGAGAAGCCTCAGCTGGTCATTCTCAACAAAATCGATATCGTCGAAGCCGAAGACAGAGAAGCGGAGACGGCAAAACGGCTCAAGGAAAGGGACATCGAAACCCTAAGCATATCCGCGGTCACGGGAGAGGCTTGCCAGCAGTTGGTCTACTTAATTGGGGAGAGACTCAGTCTCCTTACTGAAGATTCTCGTAATCAATCTCCGTGCGAGGAATAGGCATCAGGGAAGCGTGATGAAGCGCCATCTTCCATTCTCCATCGTCAAGCTCGAATATGTTGGTCGCCTGGGCCAGCACCACAACCCTGCGATCGTCTATTGAGTAAGTCGCCCTCTCAACGCAGTTAAGCCAAGCCGAATTTCCCTTTACGTCAACAAAGAAATTCGAAATATCAACGCGGTCAAATCCGCCCGTCTCGAAAATGGTCTTCCAGCTCTCCCTTATCGCTTCCCATCCGAGAATTATCGGCCAGCCCGCGTGAACGCACTTGGCCCTGCCGTCGGTAAGCCAGACCCGCTCTATGAGTTCAACATCGTAGCGGTTACGGGCGTCGTAGAATTTTCTGTTCGCCTTTATTATTTCGTCTTTCTCATAACTCATGAGAAACAAACCTCAGTTTCGCGGGGAACCGATAGCATGGTGAATTTCTTCCAGCACTTCCCCGTCGGTTTCGGTCTCAAGCAGACACTCAAGCTCGCCTTGGCAATCCTCTCCCCCAAGCATCCAGAACGCCCAGACCGCGTGAGCCCTTACGATCGGCTCATCATCTCCGAGAAGGCTCCTTGCGTATTCTATATACTCCTTATTTCCCGAATTTCCAACAGCCACGAGCACATTTCTCATGAAACCCCTGCGCTTGGCCCTCTTGACCGGACTCTTTCTGAAAATCTCCCGGAAACCATCCCCGTCAAGCTCGAGAAGCCATTTGAAATCGGGGCTGAGCAGTTTTTCCCGCGGCCTGAAGTTTTCCTTGAGAGTAAAAAGAGCGTCGTGGTTCCACGGACACACGTCCTGACACACGTCGCACCCGAAAACATTGTTTTCCACCCCTTCCCTGAGTTCAAGCGGCATTTTCCCCTTAAGTTCTATCGTAAGGTAGGAAATGCATTTCCTGGCGTCAAGCACGTAAGGCTCCACTATGGCATCGGTGGGACAGGCGTCTATGCACCTGGTGCAGGTACCGCAGCGATCCTCAGCTGCCGAGTCGTAGTCAAGTTCGATATCGGTTATCACCTCTCCCAAAAAAAGCCAGGAACCGACCTCCTGGTTTATGAGACAGGTGTTTTTACCCACCCAACCCACTCCCGAGCGACTCGCGTGCACTTTCTCAAGAACCGGCCCCGTATCCACGTAAGCCCTGACGCCTGTTTCTTCGGGGAAAAGACCCGTTATGTAGTCCGCAAGCCCGTCGAGCATCTCTCCCATTACGTCGTGGTAATCGTCTCCCCAGGCGTACCTCGATATCCAGCCCCCACCCGAAGCTTCCGTCGAGCGTGGATTCTCCGTATTGTAGTTAACGGCGCAGGAAACGACCGATCTGGCGCCGGGGAGAACCCTTTCCACTTCCTTCCTCTTAAGGAGCCCTCTCTCAAGATAGTTCATCTCCCCCGCATAACCCCGCCCGAGCCACCGCTCGAAAAAGTCCGCTTCCGCGTAATGACCCTCCGCCGGGCTTATCCCCACAAGGTCAAAGCCCAGGGCAAGCGCGTGATTCTTTATAAGCATTGAGAGTCGCTTAGTTTCCTTCATGAAAAACTATTCCCGGTCTTCCCTTTTCGAGTTAACGATCAGGTTTCCAAGCTCCGTGAAAACCGCTTCTCCATCGAAGTTCGATACGTAGCTCGAAACCGCCTTGAGGTCAAGCGGAGCGGAGCTTGGCGATACGGAGAAAATCCCGGAGAGAAAAAAATCAATGTCGGAGAGCTCAGAACCCAGCAGCACGCTGTCCTTTCTTCCCACGCTGTCGAGAACATAAGCGCGGTCGGCGGTTATTAGGTGACCGTTCTCTTCGACCAGGCCCCCGAACCCGTTTGTTGAGACGAAGTGCCTGGCACCGGGACCGTAAAAGACAATTTCCACTTCAAGGGAACGAAGCTCCTGAAGAAGCTCGGGTGCAGACAAGTTCTCAGGAATCCCTAGGTCGCCGCTTGAGGCGGAGTCAAACACCGCGACGTTTACCAGGAGGCAGGTAACCTCGTGGAACTTCTTTTCCATATCCGTCCTTATCCTTGTCAGAACATCCGTGCGGCGTTTTCGCAATTTACCCTACTCCCGGAACTGCCTTAAGTATAATTGTTACGATAATGATACCGATTAGAAGCACAATAAAAACCGAGATCGTCCCCTTTGTGAATTACGCGCTTCTCGCCGTAAACGTACTGGTTTTCGCGTATACCCTTCTTCTGACAGGGGAGGCACTTGAGATGTTCTACCATACGCACGGTATTGTGCCCAGCAAGATAACCACCCTCGAGGCCTACGGATTCCTTGACAGAACGGCAAAATATTTCAGTTCCATGTTCATCCATGAAAACTGGATACACCTAGCCGGAAATCTAATTTTCCTCTACATATTCGGAAACGCGATTGAAGATCTGCTGGGCCACGCAAGATACCTGCTTTTCTATCTCGTGTGCGGGCTGCTAGCCGTATTCATCCAGGTGGCTTTAAACTCCCACTCCGCAGTTCCGGTAATAGGAGCAAGCGGGGCGATTTCCGGAGTCCTGGGCGCATACATGCTCTTTTTCCCAAGATCAAAAATTCTTACGCTTTTCATAGTCCTGGTATTTGTCTACTTCGTGCGCATAAGGGCTTACCTTTTCATAATTTTCTGGTTTGCCGTTCAGTTTCTGACCGGAATCGGCTATATTGGTGACGCGGGAACCGAGGGCCTGTGGGTGCATATGTCAGGATTTGCCTGCGGAGCCATAGCCGGAGGGAGTTTTCTTTACACGCGGGGATACCGAAGTAAGAAATACAAAGCCGGTTACGGAACGGGGTGGTACGGACAAGATGACTAGCAAGAAAATGGACAATCTGGGAATAATAGCGGCCGGAGGACCCGCCCCCGGGATAAACGGCGTGATAAGCTCGGCCACTATCGAGGCCAGAAACAGGGGGAAGAAAGTAATTGGAATTCTCGACGGGTTTAAGTGGATCTCCATGGGAGACACCTCGAAAGTTCTAGATCTTGATATCCAGAACACCTCGAGGATTCACACAACCGGCGGCTCGATTATCGGAATATCCAGACAAAATCCCCTTGCGACTGAGCAAACCTTTAAAAACACGGTTTCCTCGATTGAAAAACTCGGCATAGGCAACCTGATAACCATAGGCGGCGACGGAACAATGTTTCTCGCAAAGACGCTTCACGAGCACTTCGGGGGAAGATTAAAGATAGCGCACCTGCCCAAAACAATAGACAACAATATCGCCCTTCCCGACTACATATCAACCTTCGGATTCGAGACCGCAAGGGATGTGGGAGCGAAGATAATGAACAACATAATGGAAGAGGCGAGAACTACGGGCAGGTGGTTTCTGGTTATAACCATGGGGAGAAGAACCGGCCACCTGGCTCTTGGAATCGGGCAGTCATCAGGAGCCACCATAACGATAATCCCAGAGGATTTCGAAGAGGAAAAAGTGCCTCTTGAGAAGGTCGTAGCCATTCTCGAGGGTTCCATAATAAAAAGAATGAGCATGGGGAGGGAGTACGGAGTGGCGATACTCGCCGAAGGAATGCTTGACAAGATAGATCCCGTTGACTTGGGACTTATGGACAAAGACGGCATGGGAAGAATAAGGTACGTTGACGTTAACTTCGGTCAGCTTCTCAAAAGCACTCTTGGCGAAAAACTCTCCGAAAAAGGAGTCGAAGTGGAACTGGTGCACAAGAGACTGGGCTATGAAATGCGCTCGGCCAATCCGATTCCGTTTGACGTGGATTATACGCGAAAGCTCGGCTACTGCGCCGTCAAGTACCTGCTTGACGGAGAGGAAGACGGGGCTCTTGTATATGTAAGAACGGGGAAAATACAAGCGATCCCGTTTCAAGAACTAATAGATGAAAAAACAAACAGCATCAAAGTGAGATATATGGACAAGAACACAGAAGCCTACGAGGTTTCGCAAAAATACATGATCAAGTTAAATCGCGACGATATTGAAACACCCGTGGCCCTTAAAAAGCTCTCTGAACAGACCAGCCTTAACGGCGGCGAATTCAGGGAGTACTTCTCAAAAATCTTCCGCTGACGCCGCACGCTACGCTCCTTTCTAGCCCAAGCGGTCTCTCCACGAAACTGGCGGGACGCAAGTCGGAAGAAAAGCTAACTAAAATCAGTCCTTTATGTGATGTTTTTCGTCAACCGGTTTTATCAGGAGATTGCTTATCAAAGCGATTATTAATAGCGCCGCCATCACATACATCGTCGAGTTGTACAAGGAAGCCGTGGGATCTACTGTCCCCTCAGGCGCGATATCCATGAGTTTCGCAAGCGTTACGGTTTTATTTTGTACGAGTATCTCGAGGTCGTTAACTCCGGCTCCGAAAGTCTTGACGAATTCATCCGGCGATACCATTTCTGCGAGGCGATTGATTTCGGCCATAAGCGAACGATCTCTAAGCGAGGTGACCGCCAAGGGGCCGAGCACTCCGGCGACGCTCCAAGCGGTCAGCAAACGTCCGTAGATGCCGCCGACGTAGCGAGTACCAAACAGGTCGGCAAGATATGCCGGAACGGTGGCGAAGACTCCCCCGTAGAAAGTAAAAATTATCATCGTCGCCGCGTAAAACATTAACAGCCAGAAAATCGAAGGATTAAGATTCACCTGGAGGGCAGCCACGGGAATGGACAAATACAAGAAAAAACCGACCGCGCAAAATATCGAACACGTATTGCGCCGCCCTAGTTTATCGGAGGCACTTGCCCATATAATCCGCCCTAGCATGTTGAACATGCCGATCATCAAGACATAAGTGGCGGCAAAGGTAACATCAACAATATCCGGAAGCGCGCTGCTGAATATCTCGGTCATCATCGTCTTGGCGACAGAGATAATCCCGATGCCGGCTGTAACGTTGAGGCACAGTACGACCCACACTTGGTAGAACTGAGATGTTTTTAACGCCTGATCCATATGCACATCTTTCTGACTGATCATTCGCTTGCTGGAATCCTTATCGGCCGGCGGCTCCCATCCCTTCGGTCTATACCCCGGAACCGGAACACGATATAAAAACGCCGAGATCATTATCACAAGAAAATAAACCACTCCGAAGAGAAGGAAGGTCTGGGCGACTCCCGCAGAACCGGTGCCAACCACATACACCCCGGCCACTTCGGTTCCGGGCGCCAGCACATGTGCCGCCTCGGTGGCCCCCGCGACGACAACCTCTTTTAGCTGACCGCCTACTTCAACAAAGCGTCGGCCCGAATGAGTGATCATATCGACAGCGTCGGCCGTCCCCAGATATTGAGGCGCCTTGTAAAAGTACTTGAGGAAAAATTCCTTAAGCGGCACCGCAACCATCGCCCCGCCACCGAAGCCCATGATCGCCATTCCGGCAGCCAAGCCGCGTCGGTCCGGAAACCAGCGAATTAAATTGCTGACCGGTGAAACATAACCTAAACCCAGACCGATACCGCCGATTACGCCGTAACCCAGATAAATCAGCCACAGTTGATGCAAGGTAACACCGAGACTGCTGAGCATGTAGCCGCCACCCCAAAAACACGCTGCCGCCACACAGACCATGCGTGGTCCCACCTTCTCAACCCATTTGCCGGCAAACGCCGCCGTAAGCCCAGTGAACGCGATCGCAACGCTGAATATCCACACTACCTGACGCAGGGTCCAATCGTCCCCCGCACTAGTGGCAACGCCAAGCACTTCAACTAACGCCGGATTATATATGCTCCAGGCGTAAACGGAACCAATGCACAGGTGAACCGCAATAGACGGAGGTACAGCCAGCCAGCGGTTGAATTCCGGACCTCTAACGATACGTTCTTTTGATAAAAGACTCGTCATTGGCTGTATCACGTAGTTAGTCGACGAGGTAGAGCTGAAGCGACATACAGCCGACGAGGGGATTCGAACCCCTGACCTGCTCATTACGAGTGAGCTGCTCTACCACTGAGCTACATCGGCAGTAATTGTCTGGTTAATTATGACACAGGAAAAAATTTTGTGAATATGATGTTAATAGCACGCCATCTGTCCGGTTTTGCTGAAGAAGGATTGTCTGGATTTATCTTCTCCACAGGAGGAGGTATCCATGGACCAGACAAGGTTTCTGCAGAGAGTCAGGATGAACCAGTTCGAGAGGGTATACAGGAGATGGAAGGAGAAGAAGGTGACACAGGCAGAGGCGGCAGAGCAGTTCGGTATAGGGAAGAGGACGTTTCGTCGTTACACAGTCCGATACAGCAACGAAGGGATGCGTGGGCTTTTGGACCGCCGGCTGGGAGCACTCTCCCACAACCGGGCCCCGCAGGAGGAGAGCTCGGAGGTGATGGAGTTATACAAGACTCTTTATAACTACCTCCTTAAAATTTGCATTTATCTATACAGACCACCCACATTCCTCCCCTGTCCACTATCTCGTATGTATATCTATAATTGTTACACTTGATCTTGACGTTCCCTTTCCACCCCACGAAAAGACTGCTCACACTATTGCATGTATACCCATATAAACGGATTATCTGGACACCTTGTTCTACCGCTCCTCTGCTAAAATTCGAGTCAATCAAAGCATCCGGTTCTATGCGTACTTGAGGATAAGCAGAGAGGGGAATAAATAAAAAGAACAGCACGGCCAATAAAGCTAAAATCCTTCTCATAACAAACATTTTCCTCGGCCCTGAATATAGTGGTACCGAGCCTTACTTGTTAGTCAAAACGAGCTTGGACGTACCGTTTATTTCTCTGGACGGGTGTTATATTCACGGAGACCCGACAGAGCGGGTTCGTTTCAACTAACAAGCGATTAAAAATATAATGGAAGGAATAAATAAGTAAAAAACAGAAACAAATATGGTTTCTATTTCCCTCTAACTATTGACTTTTTCCTATTATCAGGTATATTTATTACCACGACAAACGAGAAGTCGAATCACACATCATAAGGAACACGCTTACTATCTTACTTCATTCGTTTAGTAGCATTTCGGCCATACTATCGAGCTTTGTTTTTACAAATCGCCATTCGGGCATTACCTTGTCCAGCAACCGGTAAAATCGCGGACTATGGTTATGCTCCTGAAGATGACAGAGTTCGTGCAGGATTACATAATCCACGCATTCACGAGGCGCTTTTACTAAGTGTGGATTGAGTAAGATTTTTCCCCGCGGAGAACAACTTCCCCACTGCTTTTTCATCTTCAGCAATTGCAAGCTAGGGATTGATTCGAGCCATGTAACTGTATCAAAAAGTGCCTCTATACGGCATTGAAATGTTTTCCTAGCCCGCTCGCGATACCATTTATCAATTTTCTTCTTAATCACAGCCGGGTCTTTGTTCAACCCCTCAACGCAGAGATATCCTCGAAATAATTTGACCGAATCCTCTTTCTTAGCACCACAATCAACCTTAAGTTGGTAACGCCGTCCCAAGTAAAAGAAGCTCTCTCCGCTAACATAACTTCTCGGCAGTACATTCTGTCGCAATTTGCGCACTTCGGAAAGATGCCGCTTAATCCAGTTCGCACGTTTAAGAACGGCAGCATGAATTTCATCCATTGATCGGTTTTCTGGAGCGTTGACCCGAACGCTTCCATCGGGACGGATACGAATCGCTACTTCCTTGAGACGTCTCGACGTGAAGCAAATGTCATACTCAAACTTCTCATCTCCATAGACAAAACTCTTTTTAATCATCTAAAGTGCCCCTTTGCCGACTCCAACTCGAGTAATATGGATTACCCGCTCAATGATTTTCTTTGCATTATCGAGCCCGACAATTTCAAATAAAAGCTTCAACAGCGTCTTGCGTATTTCCGCCTCCATGTTCTGAGAACTTATGGAATATGTAGCAACTGCACTTCTAACGACTTTGTCAATATTAAAAACCAGCTCTGCAATCCTGTCATGTTCTTTTTTGTCTAACCTCTCAAAATATTCTTCTCCAAGTACAAGACGGAAAACACCATAATATGCCTTGGCATACCGGTTATCATTAAAGACATTCGGAACTGTATCCACCTCGCGGTTACTGATTTTCTCTTCAAGGTCCCTGAGTAGGACATATTGCTTGTACGGATAATCAAACATTGCATCCGCTTCCTCAATCGCTCGCCTTAAAAGCTCCGAAAACATTTGTTGCGCATAAGGATCATCACCCAGATCCTGCTCTATGATTCGCTCGATACGACTTTTTATTACATCAGTCTCATTTCTCGTTTTCTCTTTTGTCCAGTTCTCTGGGTCTTTATTTTGCCCAAGCTCATCCACTAGAATTGTGCCCTCGGGTTCCCGAACCCCAGTGCCAACAATATGCTTATCAACCAAGCTACTAATCTGTCTTTCGTAAGTACTGTAATCGACGGCTTCATGGGCATCCTGTCTAACGATTTTCCTAAGACTGGTAAAAAAACTCAGGTCTTTCTTATAGGTTTGAATCAGTGATTCCGAGAAAAAAGAGTCTTCAAAAAAAGACCGGGAGGAAAGCGCTGTTTTAAGACACATTCCATACTCTGTTAGTGCTACGTAAAAATCTTCCCGGGTTTTTTGACGCACATCATAATTTCTTCCCTCTGCGTCTTTTTCGTATTGAGGTATCAAGATGCTACGGTATTGTTCAAGGTCTTTTCTGTTTTCGACCACAACAAAGATTTTCCATAAACGATCATGCAGGACAGGCAATCTTTTGTATTCGGCACTTACCTGTCGATACAAACCGTTTAAGTCGTCAATGTCATAACCTTGCTGAGTACGATCTGCGAGATCCTGATACTTCTTAATCGCCGTGTCAAGCTCTTTGAGAATGCCTCGATAATCTATTAGCAAGCCATAATCCTTGGCATCATGCAACCGGTTTACGCGTGCAACGGCCTGAATAAGATTGTGCTGTTTAAGCGGTTTGTCGATATAAAGCACTGCGTTTCTAGGTTCGTCAAACCCAGTCAAAAGCTTGTCGACAACTATCAGTAAGTCCGGCGGGTCATCTGTTCCGAACCGTTCAACAACATCCCGTTCATATTCGTGCTGGTTTCCCTGAATATTCTCTCTCCACCACTGCTGAACTTCTGGTACGTCTCTTTCGTCAATGCTGTAATGTTCCTTGCGAGTATCAGGCGGAGAAATTACCACCGCACTCGACACAAGACCGGTTTTGTCCAAATATTTTTTGTACCGGATGGCAGAAAGCCTGCTATCGGTAGCAACCTCGCCCTTTAGACCCTGTCCGAGTTTTTTGAAGTTCTCGTTGAAATGAACTGCAATGTCCCAGGCAATCAGCTCAATGCGATTAGCCGAACCGTATAAAGGCCCCTTATTCCCCCACTTCTTTTTTAGATCGTTTCTCTGCCTGTCGGAGAGACTCGCGGTTATTTTTTCAAACCAATTATCAATAGCCTCCTCAGTTACGTTGAGTTCGGATCTACGCTCTTCATAGAGCAACGGGGTCACAGTGTGGTCCTCCACGGCTCTGCGCATTGTGTAGGTGTGTATAATCGGACCAAATTTCTCGGTAGTCTTCTCTCCTTTGAGAAGCGGCGTACCAGTAAACGCGATGTATGACGCGTTGGGAATGGCATGTTTCATACGTTCGTGGGTTTCACCGCCATGACTGCGGTGTCCTTCATCCACGATAACAATTATGTCCTCGCTATCGTTTCGGCACTCTGGCAGCTTAGAAGCCGTATTAAACTTGTCGATAATCGTAAAGATAATCCGTTCATTGCCCTTGCCAATGCGGTTCGCAAGATCCTTTCCTGAAGAGACTTTGGCTTTCTCACCCTTTTTCACTCCAGCAATTTCTGAACCGAATGCTCCACTCGTCAAGAATGTCCTAGCAAGCTGCTTTTCAAGATCAATGCGGTCGGTTACAACAACAATCCTACAGTTCTTGAGATCAGGATGTAACAAAAGCGCCTTACAAAGAAAAACCATTGTGAAGGACTTGCCCGAACCGGTCGTGTGCCAGATAACGCCGTCCTCGCGTCCTCCCTCGGGCTTTTTTTCTTTAATTCTTTTGACAAGAGATTTGACACCGAATGCCTGTTGATAACGGGCGGCGACCTTGCCAACTCTCTGATCAAATAATAGGTAGAAGCGGATGAACTCAAGAAACTGTTTTGGCGATAGCAGACTGATTATCAGCCTGTCTTGGTCTGTAGTCATCTGTTTCTCGGACCATAGGCTCTCAAAATACTCTCTAACCTCTAGAGGCCGGTTCGCAAAAATCGTGGCCTTTGCAGGATATGAAAGTGGCGTATTCTTGATTTTCGAAAAATGATCCTCTTCAAACTCTTCTTCCCGCCACTTGGCCCAGAATTTCTTCGGCGTTGCAGTAGTTCCGTAGCGTCCGTCCGTGCCACTTATGCTTAACAGAAGCTGGCTATAGATAAACAAATGGGGAATTTCGTCTCTCTTTTGGTTGCGGATATTCTGACTGATACCCTCATCAACAATAGATTTATTGAGACTTCCAGAATCTGGCCTCTTGGCCTCAATTATAGCCAAAGGAATGCCGTTTACGTAACATACTATGTCCGGTTTCCTAGTATGTGTGCCATCTGATGAAAGAACTTCTAACTCTTCGGTAACGATAAAGCTATTAGTTGATAGATTTTCCCAGTCAATGATCGAGATAGTTGGCGAATGCTTTTTGCCATCTATAAACTCAGTAACAGTGGTCCCTAGGCACAATTTATTGTAAAAGCGCTCGTTTGACGAGAGTAATCCCTCGTGAAGCGAAGAGACCGACAGTTCACGAACAATCTGCTCGATCGCATTAGAAGAAAGCTGATATTTATTGCCCTTATACTCAAAGCGGCGCTTGCTAAGTTCCTCTATAAGCACATTGGGCATAAGCACTTCTTGCATACTACCCCTAGCGGAAAGACACTTCTCAGTAGACATAAAACTCCATCCCATCGCTACAAGGGTTTGCAAGGCAGGAATGTGCGAACTGTATTGTTCTGTGGTCTCTGGAGTTCCGTTCATACTATTCTTTACTTTATCTATGCCTCCTTTGTCGAAACTTTCTAGGCAAATCCGCAATGAGTCCCTAAGAGGCCACAACTCCCTTTATTCTTATGCATTCCATTTAGATGCCAAAGTAGTCTATCCACCAAGGTATCCGCGGTTTGTTGTTTAAGATATAATTGACGATGTATCATCGGGCAGGTTTTTGGCTTCTTTTTCTTCATTCAACTCGTGATCATCCTCAAGAACATTTAAAGCGTTAAAATCCTGCTTTAAGAGATAAACAGAAAACGAATGGCTCTTACTCATTTAGTGCTTTCCATTTTTACACGCCGGTTACCAGTTAAAAGTTGTTGCATTAGAGCTTTTTTCTCTTGATGCAATACAGTGGCAATAGCTTTGAATTTAGCTATTTCTTCATCCATTGTCCTTAATATGATCCCTATAGTTCGTTGTGTCTGGATTGAAGGAACATGCACTGTCATTTGGCGAAAATATCGCTGGGAGAGCACATAGCGTTGTCCGCTCCCTTCACACAACTGATATGCCTGTCTAAAAAAATGAGGGGATTTGAATGCGTAAGCACTGAAGTTTAAATCCCACAACTCATGAAGACGAAGCCTGACAACATGATAACTGTATACCGATCCACAGATATTCTCGGTAGCAACTGCGGAATGTGCAATATCACTTCGTGTTTCAGAAGATGGGGTAAAAAAAATATCTCCTTTTTGGATATCGCAACTTGCAATTTGACGATCTGGGGCAGTAACCCAGTGATCTAAATCCTTGTCAAAAATATAATCCTTGTTTAAAACATCAAGATAATTCAGGAGCCTAACAGATTTCTCATCAGCCTTCGTTTTCTTATCCACACCAGCACCAGAGATTTCTCCAAGCTCACCAATAGATACTTCTGACCAACTTTCCCCAAAAACCCTTTCCTCACCAAAAAACAACTGCTGCATCAGTGCTTTTTTTTGAGCTTGACTGTTGGAAATAAGCTCTTCCACAACTTCAATAGCTTGATCCCAAGTAGAAAGGATTTTAGCTATTTTGCGTTGCTCAAACAGCGGTGGCGCTACTATACGTAGTTTTTTTACATCATTGGAGTTAATTGCGGGATAATTCGAACCAACTACAAGCGCATGAAACTGTGCTCGTAACTGGTGAGTGAAAAGAAGATGAAATATGTATGATTCTTCAAAAGATTTGTTTAATTTGACCACTGCAAACCCTGTAGAAGCAATACATTTTCGGTGATCGGAACCCACCCTAGCGAAACCCAGAAGATTGGGTCTTACCGTTGAAATCAGGATATCTCCTTCTCCAACAATACGCCGAGCCCGCGATGGAGCATCTGCAAACTTACACTTCTCTAGTGGCCCAACAATTCTTCCAGGTTCTACATTGGACAATGAGATATATTCAAACTCGAAGTCAGGTTTGGTTTTCGATCCAAGGTTTTGCAGATCAATCTCGGCAATATCCCCCAAGAGCACCTCACGCCATCCATCAATCATACCAGACCTCTTTTTGGGGTTTAGTTATCTTGGTCAACTGATTTTTACTCATAGCCTAATTCTTTTAAGTATCCCTCCATTTCTATTTCCAGCTTAGCCAACTGGGCTTTTAGTTTTTCCCGTTCTTTCTTAACGGTCATTAGATCAATTTCCTCTTCCTCCTCAAAGGTATTGACATAGCGAGGAATGTTGAGGTTATAATCGTTTCCCCTGATTTCATCGACTGTTGCCAGATACGCATATTTATCGAGATGCTCTCGATTATGGCAAGTAACAACTATCTTTTTGATATTTTCCTCTGTTAGCTGATTCTGGTTCTTACCGTCCTTGTACTCACGGCTGGCTTCCACAAAAAGTACATCCGTGTTCGGCTTGTTACACCTGAACACTAATATCGCAGCGGGAATCCCAGTGCCGTAAAACAGTTTTTCCGGCAGACCAATAACGATATCCAACAGATTTTCTTCAATGAGTCGCTTTCTGATTTTACCTTCGGACGCACCGCGGAATAATACACCGTGTGGCACAACAATACCCATACGTCCGGTTCTGGGTTTGAGAGTTTCGATCATGTGTAGAACAAAGGCGTAATCTCCTCTGGTCTTTGGTGGCAAACCACGCCGAAAACGACCGAACCTATCCTCCTCCGCCTTTTCTCGACCCCATTTGTCAAGACTGAACGGAGGATTAGCAACAACAACATCAAAAAGCTTCAGTCCATTCTCATCGCCAAGAAGTTTAGGATTGCGTATAGTATCACCCCATTCTATACGGTGATTGTCTTCACCATGAAGGAACATATTCATCTTAGCAAGCGCCCAAGTGCTACCAATGGCCTCTTGGCCGTAAAGTGAGTAATGTTTGTGAGAAATATCGCTTGTTTTTTGAACCTGAAGGCCACATTTTATTAGTAATGAACCGGAACCGCAGGCCGGATCGCAGATCTCATCTCCTTCTTTGGGCGCAATAAGTTCGGCAATCAGTTCTGAAACCTCAGGCGGAGTGTAAAACTCTCCTGCTTTCTTGCCGCCCGTAGCTGCAAAATTTCTGATGAGAAACTCATAGGCGTTTCCGATCACGTCAAGATTACCGATTCGGCTTGGGCTCAAATCCAGCTCGGGCCGTTCGAAATCTTCCAGAACATGGCGGAGAATATCGTTCTTCTGTGCCTCATCACCAAGCCGTGTACTGTTAAAACTTATATCCTGAAACACATCCCGAAGCTTGTGAATGTTGGCCTCCTCAATTGCATGGAGTGCTTTGTCAATGCGCTCGCCATTTCCAGGCTCGTAGCGGTGTTCGTAAAGAGCGTAGAAGCTGGCATCCTCGGGAAGAACAAAGCGTTCGTTCTTCATGAGTTCTTCAATAAATTCTGGATGTTCCCCATGCTCTTCTTTATACTTAGTATAGTGATCTTTCCATACGTCTGATATGTACTTCACAAACAACATGGTCAGAATGTAATCCTTGTAAATACTTGGATCAACGATTCCCCGAAAACTGTCGCAGGCCCCCCAGACAACCTGATTGATTTCTTCCTGATCAATAAAATCTTCCATTTCTCTAATCTCCCTTCTGTTTTGCTAAAGCCATAACTGCTAAGGCACGCATCTGGCGGTTTCTGTTTCCAATCATATCGAGAAGTAGTTGTTTTTCCCGAACCGCTGCCTCGTGAAAAACAACTATGGCTTCTTGCGTACTAATGTTCGGCACCGAAATAGGTAAATTCTCCAATACCTGCCGCCTAATGCTAGTGATGTATGAACCTGTTGCCAAAGTAGACAAATATTGCTGTGCCGAAACTTGATTGATTTGCCACGCGATGAATGCCGGCAATACTGGGATTTCATCCCTCAGGCGGATCAGGAACAGATGGGGGGAACAAACAGCTTTCAAATTGACTTCATTTAAACAGGCCGCAACGTTTCGATTGCCATGCGCAGTAAAAAGTATGTCCCCCCTCTTCAACCACTCAGGCTTGCGGCGACTAGTTAAACGGGTGCGTACAAGATTTTCCCAGTTCAACCCAGTTTCGGTGTTAATGTCTTTGATCTGAACAACAGCGACCTCGCTATTAGGATCCTCTTTAATCTTACCGCGAAACGGGTAACCGGAGATAATGGTTGACAAATTGCCAAGCTTCGTTAGTTTTATTTCCTCATATGTCATGATGCATAATAAAAAATATATTTTAAAAAATAAAAAATCAAAAAAATTTTTACCCCATAAGAAATGGGGCTTGATTTATTGGGATAAGATG
>VXTZ01000025.1:0-559 GCA_009837205.1 Candidatus Dadabacteria bacterium
ATACATTATCGGACGTTGGATATTCTTGCTGGGAAAGTGGAGGAGAAGTATAATTTGGGGCATATTTATGAATAATTAAAGGGGATTAGAGATAAAAGCTTATAGGTTTTTTAGACAATTATAACTATTGCTCTTCTTGGACCATGAACTCCCAGTGTAAGGTTAAGTTCTATATCAGCAGTTCTACTCGGTCCAGTTATAAAAGAAATACACGTACACAATTCATCATAATTTTTTTCATAAGATTCCCCGAGCTTTGCAAACAGAGCATGAATATTCAAAACTATGTTCTCCTTTTCAAGTATCGCGATATGAACGGGAGGTAGAAGCGAAGTAAGTCTCGGCTGTTTTGGACCGGACAGCAGAACTAAAGTTCCTGTATCAGCAATGGCAAAATCAGCTCCAGTTATTCCTATATCTGCAGTTGCAAGATCAGTTTCCGAGGCAATTTCAAGTGATTTCAAGGGTTTTGTATTCCAAAAGGAAACCGACTGGGCACCAAGCTCCTGGATAAGTTCATTTATTTTCTCAATCAGGCTTCCTTTCTCTTCGAGAAGAT